>NZ_JBMNDR010000006.1:0-19281 GCF_052543235.1 Streptomyces sp. SAS_272
ACGCGATCCGGCTCCCGGGGGTCCTGCCCCCGGGAGCCGGATCGCGTCGTCGTCCCGCGCGTCAGCGGATCGGCATTCCCGACAGCGTGCGGGCGATCACCAGCCGCTGGATCTCGCTCGTGCCCTCGAAAATGGTGTAGATGGCGGCGTCACGGTGCATGCGCTCCACCGGGTACTCACGCGTGTAGCCGTTGCCGCCGAGGATCTGGATGGCCTGCCCGGTGACCTTCTTCGCCGTCTCGCTGGCGTACAGCTTCGACATCGAGCCCTCGGCGGCGGTGAACGGCTTTCCGTTGACCGCCATCCAGGAGGCGCGCCAGACCAGCAGCCGCGCGGCGTCGATCTGGGTGCGCATGTCCGCCAGCTGGAAGGCGACGCCCTGGTTGTCGATGATCGGGCGGCCGAACTGCTCACGCGTCTTGGCGTAGTCGAGGGCGACCTCGTAGGCGGCGCGGGCCGTGCCGACGGCCATCGCGCCGACGGCGGGGCGCGAGGCCTCGAACGTGGCCATCGCCGCGTTCTTCACCCGCTCGCCGCCCGTCTTCGCCCGCTCGCGGGCCCGCGCCAGCCGCTCGTCCAGCTTCTCCTTGCCGCCGAGCAGGCAGGAGCCGGGGACCCGCACGTCGTCGAGGACGACCTCGGCGGTGTGCGAGGCGCGGATGCCGTGCTTCTTGAACTTCTGCCCCTGGGCGAGCCCCGGGGTGCCCGGCGGGACGATGAAGGAGGCGTGCCCCTTGGAGCCGAGCTCGGGGTCCACGGCCGCGACGACCACGTGCACGTTGGCGATGCCGCCGTTGGTCGCCCAGGTCTTGGTGCCGTTGAGCACCCACTCGTCCTTGGCCTCGTCGTACACGGCCCGCGTGCGCAGCGAGGCCACGTCGGAGCCGGCGTCGGGCTCGGAGGAGCAGAAGGCGGCCACCTTGACGTCGTTGGCGTCGCCGTACATCTGCGGGATCCAGGTGCCGATCTGCTCCTCGGTCCCGTTGGCGAGGACGCCCACGGCGGCCAGGCCGGTGCCCACGATGGACAGGGCGATGCCCGCGTCGCCCCAGAACAGCTCCTCCATCGCCATCGGGATGCCGAGGCCGGTGGGGTCGAAGTACTGCTGCGCGTAGAAGTCGAGGGAGTAGATGCCGACCTTCGCGGCTTCCTGGATGACCGGCCAGGGAGTCTCCTCACGCTCGTCCCATTCGGCTGCCGCGGGGCGGACGACGTCGGCGGCGAAGCCGTGCAGCCAGTCCCGGACCTCCTTCTGTTCGTCGTTGAGCTCCATGGTGAACTCGGCCATGTCCCCTCCAGCGGCGGTGCGTGTTACTAGCGGTAACGCGAGTCTGTTACCGGTCGGTAGGAAAAGTCAACTCCTGATGACGGCACAGGAGCGCTTCCACCCGTTCGATGTCAGGCTGCTGTCAGGTGTTAGTTTGCGCAGGCGTCAGCGAAACAGCACGGGTGGGGAGAGCACATGGACACCACGCAGCGGACCGAGCAGCAACGGTCCGCCGACCGCCGACGGCGCGAGTTGCTGGAGGCCGCCGACCGGGTGGTGCTGCGCGACGGCCCACAGGCGTCCATGAACGCCATCGCGGCGGAGGCCGGCATCACCAAGCCGATCCTCTACCGCCACTTCGGCGACAAGGGCGGACTCTACGCCGCTCTCGCCACACGGCACACGGACGCCCTGCTGGACTCGCTGCGCGCCGCGCTGGACGCCCCCGCCGAACGGCGGGAACGGGTCGAGGCGACCCTCGACACCTACCTCGCCGCCATCGAGGCCCGGCCGCAGGTGTACCGGTTCCTGATGCACCCCTCCGACACCGGCGCGGGCCCGGACCAGGGCTTCGACGTCGGCAGGCACAGCGCGCCCCTGCTGCGCCGGATGGGCGAGGAGCTGGCCCAGGTGATCGAGGAGCGGCTGGATCTCGGTCCCGCCGGCCAGCAGCTCGCCCGGGTGTGGGGGCACGGGATCGTCGGGATGATGCACGCCGCGGGCGACTGGTGGCTGGGCGAGCGGCCCTGCTCCCGCGCCGAGCTGGTGCGGAGTCTGGCCGACCTGCTGTGGGGTCGCCTCGCGGCGGCCGGCGACAAGGTCGGCGGCCCCGGCTTCTGACCCGGACCGCCGCACGGGCACGGATGCGGCCCGCACGGCCTCGCCCCGCACGGCGGCCGGAACCGCGGACCGGCACCGCCCGCCTCCCGCGCGGACACGCCCAGGCCTAGGGCGTGTTGTGCCAGGGGGCCCGGCGCACCTGGCGGGCCAGCCGTCTGCCGCGCAGGCCGGACACCCGGTCCGCGTACACCATGCCCTCCAGGTGGTCGCACTCGTGCTGCAGGCATCTGGCGAAGAATCCCGTGCCGTGGACCCGCAGCCGCTCCCCCGTCATCGTGCGGCCCTCGACCACGGCGTGGTCGTGGCGCTCGGTGCCCGCCTCCAGCCCCGGCAGGGACAGACACCCCTCCGGTCCGCGCAGGACCAGGCCGTCGGCCTCGACCAGGCGCGGGTTCACCACATGTCCCACATGGCGGACGTCCTCGTCGTCGGGACAGTCGTAGACGAACACCCGCAGCGCCTCGCCCACCTGGTTGGCCGCCAGGCCGACGCCCTGGGCGGCGTACATCGTCGCGAACATGTCCTCGACGAGACGCGCGAGTTGGGGACCGAAGTCGGTGACGTCCTCGCAACGGGTGTGCAGGACGGGGTCGCCGAGCAGGGTGAGGGGCCGGACGCGCCCGCGGGCGCCCGGGATGGAGCCGTGTCGCATGGCGGCAAGGGTACGGTCCTTTCTGACACGCGCATGCCGCGCGCGACGTGAAGCGGTGCCGGGATTCGGGAGTGCGAATGGATCTCGATAGGCTGACCGCCTACCACGTTGCCGTACGGCAGAGGCGCGGCGCGTACGCAAGGAGGATCGAGAACTGATGGCAGGCAACTCGGACCCGCTCACGCCGCGGGCCAAGATCGCCGTGACCGCGGGCAAGGCGGTCGCGGCGGCGTCGCGCGCCGCGGGGCGCGGCAGCGGTTCGGTGATCGGCGGCCGGGTGGCGCTCAAACTCGACCCCGACCTCCTCGCCCGGCTCGCCCAGAACCTGGACGTGGTGCTCGTCTCGGCGACCAACGGCAAGACCACCACCACCCGGCTGATCGCCGAGGCGCTGCGCGCCGCCGGCCCGGTCGTGTCCAACGCGCTCGGCGCCAACATGCCGGCCGGCATCACCTCGGCCCTCGCGGGCGGCTCCGAGGCCCGTTACGGCGTCATCGAGGTCGACGAGAAATACCTCGCGGGCGTCGCCCGGGACACCGCGCCCAAGTGCATCGCGCTGCTCAACCTCTCCCGCGACCAGCTGGACCGCGCCGCCGAGACCCGGATGCTCGCGGAGAACTGGCGGGAGGGGCTGGCCGGCTCCAAGGCCGTCGTGGTCGCCAACGCCGACGACCCGCTGGTGGTCTGGGCGGCCTCCTCCTCCCCCAACGTCGTCTGGGTCGCCGCCGGACAGATGTGGAAGGACGACGCCTGGTCGTGCCCGTCCTGCGGCGGCGTCATGCAGCGGCCCGGCGACGACTGGTTCTGCGGCGAGTGCGGCTTCCGCCGTCCGACGCCGAGCTGGGCGCTCTCCGGCGACCATGTCATCGACCCGCACGGGTCGGCCTGGCCGATCCACCTCCAGCTGCCGGGCCGCGCCAACAAGGCCAACGCCGCCTCCTCGGCCGCCGTGGCCGCCGTCTTCGGCGTCCCTCCGCAGGTGGCGTTGGAGCGGATGTACGCGGTGCAGGCCGTCGCCGGGCGCTACGACGTCGTCCAGTTCCAGGGCCGTGACCTGCGGCTGCTGCTGGCGAAGAACCCGGCCGGCTGGCTCGAGACGTTCAGCCTGATCGACCCGCCGCCGACCCCGGTCATCCTCTCGGTGAACGCGCGCGGCGCCGACGGCACCGACACCTCCTGGCTGTGGGACGTCGACTACACGCGGCTCACCGGCCACCCGATCTTCGTCGTCGGCGACCGGAAGCTGGACCTCGCGGTGCGTCTCGAGGTCGCGAACCAGCACTTCCAGGTCTGCGAGAACCTCGACCAGGCCGTGCAGCAGGCGCCGCCCGGCCGGATCGAGGTCATCGCGAACTACACCGCGTTCCAGGACCTGCGCCGCCGCGTCGGCAACTGACTTCGAAGGACGTTTCCATGAGCGACAACCAACTGCGGCTGGTGTGGATCTACCCGGACCTGCTGAGCACCTACGGGGACCAGGGCAACGCCCTCGTCGTCGAGCGCCGCGCGCGCCAGCGCGGCCTCGACGTGGCCCGGCTCGACGTGCGCAGCGACCAGCCGATCCCGACCTCCGGCGACATCTACCTCATCGGCGGCGGCGAGGACCGGCCGCAGCGGCTCGCCGCGGAGCGGCTGCGGCGGGACGCGCACCTGTACCAGGCGGTGAACAACGGCGCGATCGTGTTCGCGGTCTGCGCCGGTTACCAGATCCTCGGCCACGAGTTCGTCAACGACCTCGGCCAGCGCGAGCCCGGACTCGGGCTGCTGGACGTGACGACCACGCGCGGCGAGGGCGAGCGGTGCGTCGGCGACGTGCTCGGCGACATCGACCCGCGACTCGGCCTGCCGCAGCTGACCGGCTTCGAGAACCACCAGGGCGTCACCCACCTCGGCCCGACCGCCCGTCCGCTGGCCCGCGTCCGGCTCGGCAAGGGCAACGGCACCGGCGACGGCACCGAGGGCGCGTACAACGACACCGTGTTCGGCACGTACATGCACGGTCCGGTGCTCGCGCGCAATCCGCTGATCGCGGACCTGCTGCTGAAGCTGGCGCTCGACGTGAACGCGCTGCCGCCGATCGACGACCACTGGTACGAGGCGCTGCGCAGCGAGCGCATCGCCGCCGCTCAGCAGCCCGCGTGACCTGACAGCCCGCGCGACCTGTGCGTTCACCTGATCTTCAGGGCGCCGTCAGCAGCCCGTCTGACGGCGCGTCCGCACAGGTGAGCAGGTGCGTCCAGCAGGCGGACGCATGCTTCGGCCCCGCCCCCTCCTGCCGCTAGGGTGGCGGGGATTCGAGCCGGACAGTGTGGTCCGGACCAGGCCCACGTGGAGAAGGTTGTTTCGGGCTATGCGCATTGGTGTCCTCACGTCCGGCGGCGACTGCCCCGGCCTGAACGCCGTCATCCGGTCCGTCGTGCACCGCGCCGTCGTGGACCACGGCGACGAGGTCATCGGCTTCCGGGACGGCTGGAAGGGCCTCCTGGAGTGCGACTACCTCAAGCTCGACCTCGACGCGGTGGGCGGCATCCTCGCCCGCGGCGGCACCATCCTCGGCTCCTCGCGGGTCCAGCCCTCGCATCTGCGGGACGGCGTGGAGCGGGCCAAGGGGCACGTCCAGGACCTCGGTCTCGACGCGATCATCCCGATCGGCGGTGAGGGCACCCTCAAGGCGGCCCGGCTGATGTCCGACAGCGGGCTGCCGGTCGTCGGCGTGCCGAAGACCATCGACAACGACATCGCCGTCACCGACGTCACCTTCGGCTTCGACACGGCCGTAGGCGTCGCGACCGACGCGCTGGACCGGCTGAAGACCACCGCCGAGTCGCACCAGCGGGTGCTGGTGGTCGAGGTCATGGGACGCCACACCGGCTGGATAGCGCTGCACTCCGGCATGGCGGCCGGCGCGCACGCCATCGTCGTGCCGGAACGGCCCTTCGACATCGAGGAGCTGGCCCGCCGGGTCGGCGAGCGGTTCGAGGCGGGCAAGCGGTTCGCGATCGTGGTCGCGGCGGAGGGCGCCAAGCCGGCGCCCGGCGGCATGGCCTTCGACGAGGGCGCCAAGGACGTCTACGGGCACGAGCGCTTCGCCGGCATCGCCCGGCAGCTCTCCATCGAGCTGGAGGCCCGGCTCGGCAAGGAGGCCCGGCCGGTCATCCTGGGACATGTGCAGCGCGGCGGCACGCCGACCGCGTACGACCGGGTGCTGGCCACGCGCTTCGGCTGGCACGCGGTGGAGGCCGTGCACCGCGGCGAGTTCGGCCACATGACGGCCCTGCGCGGCACGGACATCGTGATGGTGCCGCTGGCGGAGGCCGTGGAGACGCTGAAGACGGTCCCCGAGGAGCGGTACGCCGAGGCGGAGACCGTCCTGTAGGAGGGCCACGACTCCGGCCGCCCCCGGTGACGGTGATCGCCGGGGGCGGTTCTACTCTTGGGGCGGCAGGAAACGTACAACCCCCCACGAATCAGGAGCCGGCGCAATGGACCACGGCGGGCACGGCATGACGATGGATCTGCCGCCGTTCACGCTGGGACGGGGCCTTCAGTGGTCGGCGGACCCGTTCTTCCTCGTCGCCTGTCTCCTGGGGCTCGGACTCTACGGGTGGGGCGTGCTGCGGCTGAGCCGGCGCGGGGACGCCTGGCCGGTCGGGCGGACGGTGTCGTTCACCGTCGGCGTGCTGACCGTCATGCTGGTGATGTGCACCGGGCTGAACGACTACGGCATGGTCATGTTCAGCGTGCACATGGTGCAGCACATGGTGATCAGCATGCTGTCGCCGATCCTGCTGCTGCTCGGCGCTCCCATGACGCTCGCGCTGCGCGCGCTGCCGGCCGCCGGCAAGGGACGCAAGGGACCGCGCGAGCTGCTGCTGATGCTCCTGCACAGCCGCTACATGCGGATCATCACCCACCCCGCGTTCACCATCCCGCTGTTCATCGCGAGCCTCTACGCCCTGTACTTCACCCCGCTGTTCGACTTCCTGATGGGCTCGCGGACCGGGCACCTGGCGATGATGGTGCACTTCCTGGCCGTCGGCGTGGTGTTCTTCTGGCCGATCATCGGCGTGGATCCGGGCCCGAACCGGCCGGGCTACCTGATGCGGATGCTGGAGCTCTTCGCGGGCATGCCGTTCCACGCGTTCTTCGGCATCGCGCTGATGATGGCCTCGCAGCCGATGGTGAAGACGTTCGAGAACCCTCCGGCCTCCCTCGGCATCGACGCGCTCGCCGACCAGAACGCGGCCGGCGGCATCGCCTGGGCGTTCAGCGAGGTCCCGTCCGTGCTGGTGCTGATCGCGCTGCTCTTCCAGTGGTACGGCTCCGAGCAGCGTCAGGCCCGGCGCAAGGACCGGGCCGCCGACCGCGACGGGGACCAGGAGCTGGAGGCCTACAACGCCTATCTTGCGTCACTCGACGCACGCGGGCGCTGATCCCGGGGCACCATGGAGGGGGACCCGCCCGGCGGAGGGCGGCCCTGAGGAGGGTGTCGCGATGGCCGGTACCACGGACAGTTCCACGAAGGCCATGGGGGTGCTCACCGTCGGCGGCCTCGTCGCGGTGACCGCCTACACGGTGGCGCTCGGCAGCAACGGCTGGCTGTGGTTCGGCTGGGTGGTGCTCGGGCTGATCACCCTCGCCCTGGTCGTGATGCGGACCACCTGATCATCCGGGGCCCAGCCGGGCCGCCGAGTGCACGCCCGGCTGGTACTTCGGCAGCCGGGCGGTGATCTTCATTCCCGCCCCGAGGGCCGTCTCGATGACCAGGCCGTGGTCGTCGCCGTAGACCTGCCGCAGCCGGTCGTCCACGTTGGACAGGCCGATCCCGCCGGAGGGACCCACCTCTCCGGCCAGGATGCGGCGCAGCGCCACCGGGTCCATGCCCGCGCCGTCGTCCTCGATGACGACGAGGGCCTCGGCGCCGGCGTCCTGCGCGGTGATCTGGATGTGGCAGGTGCCGGCCTTGCCCTCCAGACCGTGCTTGACGGCGTTCTCCACCAGCGGCTGGAGGCAGAGGAAGGGCAGCGCCACCGGGAGCACCTCGGGGGCGATCTGCAGGGTGACGGCGAGCCGGTCGCCGAAGCGGGCCCGCACCAGCGCGAGGTAGTGGTCGATGGCGTGCAGCTCGTCGGCGAGGGTGGTGAAGTCGCCGTGCCTGCGGAACGAGTAGCGGGTGAAGTCGGCGAACTCCAGCAGCAGTTCGCGGGCGCGCTCGGGGTCGGTGCGGACGAACGAGGCGATCACGGCGAGGGAGTTGAAGATGAAGTGCGGGGAGATCTGGGCGCGCAGAGCCTTGATCTCCGCCTCGATCAGTCGGGTGCGCGACTGGTCGAGGTCGGCCAGTTCCAGCTGCACGCTCACCCAGCGGGCCACCTCGCCCGCCGCCCGGACCAGCACGGCGGACTCGCGTGGCGCGCAGGCGACGAGCGCGCCGTGCACCCGGTCGTCGACGGTGAGCGGGGCGACCACGGCCCAGCGGACGGGGCAGTCAGGGTGCTCGCAGGCCAGCCGGAAGGCTTCGCCGCGGCCGCTCTCCAGCGGGCCGGCGAGCCGTTCCATGATCTCGGCGCGGTGATGGGACCCCACTCCGTCCCAGACCAGCACCTGCTCCTCGTCGGTCAGGCACAGGGCGTCCGTGCCGAGCAGGGTGCGCAGCCTGCGGGCCGATCTGCGGGCGGTCTCCTCGGTGAGTCCCGCCCTCAGCGGGGGCGCGGCGAGGGACGCGGTGTGCAGGGTCTGGAAGGTGGCGTGCTCGACGGGGGTGCCGAGCCCCCCGAGGCGTTCCGGACGCCCGGTCCGCCGCCCGAGCCAGAAACCGGCGGCGAGGAACGGCAGGATCGCGATGCAGACGCCCGCGAGGAAGCCGCTCACGGCTTCGTCTCCGACGCCTGTGCGGTGCGGAGTTCCTCCGGCAGGTGGAAGCGGGCCAGGATGGCGGAGGTGCCGGACGGGACGCGGTTCGGGGTGGCCAGGGACACCAGGATCATGGTGAGGAAGCCGAGCGGCACGGACCACAGGGCGGGCCAGGCGAGCAGGGCGTGCGCCGGGCCCGCGCCGGGGAGGCCGGCCATGGTCGCCGCGACCGCGACGAACGCCGATCCGCCGCCGACCAGCATGCCGGCGGCCGCGCCGGGCGGCGTCAGCCGGCGCCACCAGATGCCGAGCACCAGCAGCGGACAGAACGAGGACGCCGACACCGCGAAGGCCAGCCCCACGGCGTCGGCCACCGGCAGTCCGCCCACCAGCAGGCTGGCGGCCAGCGGGACGGCCATGGCGAGCCCGGTGCCCAGCCGGAAGTGCCGGACGCCACGAGTCGGCAGGACGTCCTGGGCGAGCACCCCCGCCACCGCCATCGTCAGTCCGGACGCCGTGGACAGGAACGCGGCGAAGGCGCCGCCGGCGACCAGCGCGCCGAGCAGCTCGCCGCCGAGACCGCCGATCATCCGGTCGGGCAGCAGCAGGACGGCCGCGTCCGCGTCGCCGGTGATGGCGAGCTCGGGCGTGTACAGGCGGGCGAGGGCGCCGTAGACGGGCGGCAGCAGGTAGAACGCGCCGATCAGGGCCAGGACGGCGACCGTGGTGCGACGGGCGGCGACGCCGTGCGGGCTGGTGTAGAAGCGCACGACGACGTGCGGCAGGCCCATGGTGCCGAGGAACGTGGCGAGGATCAGCCCGTAGGTGGCGTACAGGGGCCGCTCCTCACGGCCGGCGGCGAGCGAGGTGGACATGCCGCCGCTGGTTCCGCGTTCGGCGGCGGGGACCGCGGCGCCCTCGGTGAAGGTGAGGCGGGCGCCCCGCTCGATGCGGTGGGTGCCGGCGGGCAGCCGGAGCACCGCGTCCTCGTGCGGACGGCCGTCGACCGTGCCGTCCACGGTCACGGTCAGGGGGCGGTCCAGCTTCAGGTCCAGGGTGTCGCCGACCCGGACCACCCGCTGGTCCCGGAAGGCCGCCGGCTCCTCGAAGACGTCGCGGGGCGCGCCGTCGCTCTGCCAGGCGAGGACCAGGAAGAGGACGGGGACGAGGAGGGCGGTGAGTTTGAGCCAGTACTGGAAGGCCTGCACGAACGTGATGCTGCGCATGCCGCCCGCGGCGACGGTGGCCGTGACGACCAGTGCGACGATCAGCCCGCCGAGGGAGTCGGGAGCGCCGGTGAGGACCGTCAACGTCAGCCCTGCGCCTTGTAGTTGGGGCAGCAGGTACAGCCAGCCCACGCCGACGACGAAGGCGCCCGCGAGCCGTCTCACGGCCTGCGAGGCGAGCCGCGCCTCGGCGAAGTCGGGGAGGGTGTAGGCGCCGGAGCGGCGCAGCGGGGCGGCGACGAAGAGCAGCAGGACCAGGTAGCCGGCGGTGTAGCCGACGGGGTACCAGAGCATGTCCGGGCCCTGGACGAGGACGAGGCCCGCGATGCCGAGGAAGGAGGCGGCGGAGAGGTACTCGCCGCTGATGGCCGCCGCGTTGAGGCGGGGGCCGACGGTTCGGGAGGCCACGTAGAAGTCGGAGGTGGTACGGGAGATGCGCAGGCCGAAGGCGCCGACGAGCACGGTCGCGACGACCACCAGGGCGACGGCGGGGACGGCGAAGGTCGAGTTCATCGCCTCGTCGCCCTCACCGGTCCTCGACCAGCCGGACGAAGTCCCGTTCGTTGCGCTCGGCGCGGCGCACGTACCACCGGGCGAGCAGGACGAGCGGGGCGTACAGGCAGAAGCCGAGGACCGCCCATTCGAGACGGTGGGCGTCGGGCATCGCCGCGAAGAGCAGCGGCAGCGGGCCGACGAGGAGCGCGAGGACGGCGAACACCGTGAGGGCGGCGCGCAGTTGGGACCGCATCAGGGAGCGGACATAGGTGTCGCCCAGGGTCGTCTGCTCGTCGATCTCGGTGCGCGGGCGGTAGTAGCCGGAGGCGTGCGGGTAGCGCCCGCGCGAGCGGAGCCGGGCGTGGGGAAGGGAGCGGCGGCCCGGGCGGGTGACGACGACACGTCGTTCGACGGGGTCCTGGTGGGGCACGGTCAGGGCCTCCTCATCAGCAGGTCCCGCAAGTAGCGGGCGTGCCGGCGGCTGACCTGGAGTTCCTCGCCGCCGACGAGGACGCTCACCGTGCCCGCGTCGAGCCGGAGTTCGCCTATGTGTCGCAGGGCGACGAGATGGCGGCGGTGGATGCGGACGAAGCCGCGGGCGCTCCAGCGGTCCTCCAGGGTGGACAGCGGGATGCGGACGAGGTGGCTGCCCCGGTCGGTGTGCAGCCGGGCGTAGTCGCCCTGCGCCTCGACGTGGGTGATGTCGTCGACGGCGACGAAGCGGGTCACGCCGCCGAGTTCGACGGGTATGTGATCGGGGTCGGGTTCGTGGACCGGGATGCGGGGTGCGGCGCCGCGCAGTTCGGCGGCGCGGCGGACGGCCTCCGCGAGGCGTTCCTTGCGGACCGGTTTGAGGACGTAGTCGACGGCCTTGAGGTCGAAGGCCTGGACGGCGAAGTCCTCGTGGGCGGTGACGAAGACGACCAGCGGCGGCCGGGCGAAGCCGGTGAGCAGGCGGGCCAGGTCGAGGCCGTCGAGGCCGGGCATCTGGATGTCGAGGAAGACGACGTCGACGGCCTCGGGGCCGTCGGGTCCGGACTCCAGGGCGCGGTTGATGCGGCGCAGCGCCTCGGTCGCGTCGCCGGCGCCCTCCACGCTGCCGATGCGGGGGTCGGCGGAGAGCAGGTAGAGCAGCTCTTCCAGCGAGGGGCGTTCGTCGTCGACGGCGAGGGCGCGCAGCATGAAGGTGGAGTGTAGGGGCGATCGGCGCGGCGGGACACGTACGGGGCCTGGACGTTCGCGCTGGATACAGTGCGGGCATGAACGACGGCGGCGCCCTTTTCGACGATCTCGACCGGAAGATCATCACCGCGTTGATGGCGAACGCCAGGACGAGCTTCGCCGAGATCGGCACGGCCGTCGGGCTGTCCTCGACGGCCGTCAAGCGCCGGGTGGACCGGTTGCGGGACACCGGGGTGATCACGGGGTTCACGGCCACCGTGCAGCCGGCGGCGCTGGGCTGGAGCACGGAGGCCTACGTCGAGGTGTACTGCGAGGGCGCCGCCCCGCCGAGGAGGCTGGCGGAGGTGGTGCGCAACCATCCGGAGATCACCGCGGCGATGACGGTGACGGGCGGCGCGGACGCGCTGCTGCACGTGCGGGCGCGGGACGTGGAGCACTTCGAGGAGGTGCTGGAGCGGATCCGCGTCGAGCCGTTCATCCGGAAGACGATCAGCGTGATGGTGCTGTCGCATCTGCTGCCGGAGAGCCCGGAGGCGGGCGCGACCCAGCCCGCTCCCGAATAAACCTGCGAACAGACCTGCGCGGACGCAGCGAACCTGCGTCGACCGGGCGAATCACGCAGCGTTCGTGCGTGAACACGCAATGCTCGTTGCTTGTCGGGCCTCCCCGTCAGTTCCTACCGTGGTGTCAACCCTCAGTCGACTCCGCAGGAGGGTCGACACCGCAGGAAAACGGAGGAACCCCTCTGTGTCCGAAAGCCGTGTGCGGCGCCCCCGGCGCTTCCTCGTCTGCGAACCCAGACACTTCGCGGTGCAGTACGCGATCAATCCCTGGATGCATCCCGACACCCCCGTCGACGTCGATCTCGCCCAGGCGCAGTGGCAGGGGCTGATCAGCGCCTACCGCAGCCACGGGCACGCCGTGGACACCGTGGAGCCGGCTCCCGGCCTCCCGGACATGGTCTTCGCCGCGAACTCGGCGGTCGTCGTCGCCGGCCGCGTCTTCGGCTCCCTGTTCCACGCGCCCGAGCGGCGCCCCGAGTCCGTCCACTACGACACCTGGTTCAAGGCGGCGGGCTACGACGTCCACCGCCCGGAGTCCGTCTGCGAGGGCGAGGGCGACCTGGTGTGGACGGGCCGGTACGTGCTGGCCGGCACCGGGTTCCGCACGACCCGTGAGGCGCACCGGGAGGTGCAGGAGTTCTTCGGCCACCCGGTGATCAGCCTGACCCTGGTGGATCCGCACTTCTACCACCTGGACACGGCGCTGTTCGTCCTGGACGACGAAAACATCGCCTACTACCCGGAGGCGTTCTCGCAGGGCAGCCGCGAGGTGCTCGCCCGGCTGTACCCGGACGCGGTGCTCGCCACCCGCGACGACGCCATGGCGTTCGGCCTCAACTCGGTGTCCGACGGCCGTCATGTGTTCATCGCGCCCCGGGCCGAGGCCCTCGCCGCCCGGCTCGGCGAGCGCGGCTATGTCCCCGTCCCCGTCGACCTCTCGGAGTTCCAGAAGGCCGGCGGCGGCATCAAGTGCTGCACTCAGGAGATCCGTTCATGACCGCACCCGTCGTCCCGACGCGCTCCTCCGCCGATCTGATCCGCGCCGAGGAGCCGGTCCTCGCGCACAACTACCACCCGCTGCCCGTGGTCGTCGCGAGCGCCGAGGGCGCGTGGGTGCAGGACGTCGAGGGCCGCCGCTACCTCGACATGCTGGCCGGTTACTCGGCCCTCAACTTCGGCCACCGGCATCCGGCACTGATCGAGGCGGCCCACCGCCAGCTGGACCGTCTCACGCTCACCTCCCGCGCCTTCCACAACGACCGCCTGGCGGAGTTCGCCGAGCGGCTCGCCGAGCTGACCGGTCTGGACATGGTCCTGCCGATGAACACGGGCGCGGAGGCGGTCGAGAGCGGCGTCAAGGTGGCCCGCAAGTGGGCGTACGAGGTGAAGGGCGTCCCCGCCGACCGGGCGACCATCGTGGTCGCCGCCGACAACTTCCACGGCCGCACCACGACGATCGTGAGCTTCTCGACGGACGAGACGGCCCGGGCGGGCTTCGGCCCGTTCACGCCGGGTTTCCGGATCGTCCCGTACAACGACCTGGCCGCGCTGGAGGCGGCGGTCGACGAGACGACGGCGGCGGTGCTGATCGAGCCGATCCAGGGCGAGGCCGGCGTCGTCGTCCCCGACGACGGCTATCTGGCCGGGGTGCGGGAGCTGACCCGCCGGACGAACTGTCTGTTCGTCGCGGACGAGATCCAGTCCGGGCTCGGGCGGACCGGGCGGACGCTGGCGGTGGAGCACGAGGGGGTCGTGCCCGACGTGCTGCTCCTCGGCAAGGCGCTGGGCGGCGGCATCGTGCCGGTGTCGGCGGTGGTGGCCCGGCGGGAGGTGCTGTCGGTGCTGCGGCCCGGCGAGCACGGGTCGACGTTCGGCGGCAATCCGCTGGCCGCAGCGGTCGGCACGGCGGTGGTGGAGCTGCTGGAGACGGGTGAGTTCCAGCGCCGGGCGGCCGAGCTGGGCGTCGTGCTGCGCGAGGGGCTCACCGCGCTGGTCGGCAAGGGCGTCGTCGGCTTCCGCTCGCGCGGGCTGTGGGCGGGGGTCGACGTGGACCCGGCCCTCGGCACGGGCCGCGAGGTGAGCGAGCGCCTCATGCGGGAGGGCGTCCTGGTCAAGGACACGCATGGCTCGACGATCCGGCTGGCGCCGCCGCTGACCATCACCGGCGAGGAACTGGCCGCGGCGCTGGGCGCGTTGGGGCGGGTGCTGGCGCAGGGCGGCTGACGGGTCCGCCGTCGCCCCGGGGCCGGTGCGGGCGGGTCCCGCGTCGCCCCGGGTGGCTCAGCCGCACTCGTGCAGGCAGGGTGAAGATTGGGTCGGGAGATGGTAGACCACTCTCAGCGACAGAGAGGCCGGCCGTGGGCACTGAGGACGAGGACGACGTTGCCCGCCGGCGGTTCGACGTGGCGGACACCGCACCCCTGCTGCTCGACGAGCGGGGCGTGGTGACGAGCTGGACCAGGGACGCCGAGCGGCTGCTGGGGTATCCGGCCGCCGAGGCCGTGGGCAGGGACCTGGCCGCACTGCTCACCCGGGCGGACGCGGGACGGGTGGCGGACGTCCTGGTGCGGTGCCGCGAGGACGGCGGCTGGGCGGGGCTGCTGTCGGCCCGTCGCAGGGACGGGCGGCCGGTGCCCGTCATGGCGCGCGTGACCTCCGCCCACGAACCCGGCGGTCCCGCGCGCTGGCTGGCGCTGCTCAACGAGATGTCGGACGCGCCGGGCTGGAACATGAGCCGCTCGGTGCTGGAGCAGATGGTCGGCGACTCCCCGATCGGCATAGCGATCGTCAACACCGATCTGCGTTTCGTGTGGTCGAACGCGGCCCTGGCGAGATTCGGCGGCGGCCCCCCGGAGCGCCGGCTGGGGCTGCGGCTCGCGGACGTGCAGCCGGGCCTGGACTCCGTGTCGATCGAGGCGCAGATGCGCCGGGTGCTGGAGTCCGGGGAGCCCGTCATCGGCTTCGAACTGGTGGGCAGGGTACAGGCGGCTCCGCACCGGGAGACGGCGCACATGCTGTCGTTCACCCGGCTGGAGGACGAGCGGGGCGGCCCGATGGGCGTCTACTACACGGTCGTGGACATGACCGAGCGACACCGCGCCAGGCAGCGGCTCGCCCTGCTCGACCGGGCCGGCCGACGCATCGGCAGCAGCCTCGACATCGCCCGGACGGCGCAGGAGCTGGCGGACGTGGCGGTGCCGGACTTCGCCGACGTCGTCACCGTGGACCTGCTCGAGCCGGTGCTGCGGGGTGCGGAGCCCGCGCCGGCCCGTGCGGCGGGCGGCCCCGAGGACTCCGTGACGTTGCGCAGGGCGGGTCGGCGGCGGGCCGGGGATGCCGAGACGGCTGCGGACGCCGACGGCCCGGGCGGTCCGGCCGGGTTCGCCGCGGTCGTCTACCCCGCGGGTTCGCCGCCGGTGCGCTGTCTGGCCGACGGGCGCCCCTGGCGGGTGGACCGCCTTGAGCCGAACAGCCCGCGCGAACCGCGGGACCCGGGCGACCCGGGCGACCCGGAGTACCTGAGCGGCCCGGAGGCCCCGGTCGGCCCTCGCGATCCGGAGGGCTCGCGCGGCGCGCACGCCGGGCAGTGGGCCGCCGTGCTGCCCGCCGGGTCCGGGCCGCCCAGCGCCCTGGTCGTGCCGGTGCGGGCACGGGGGACCGTCCTGGGCGTCACGACATTCCTGCGGCGCGACCGGCGCGAGCCCTTCGACGACGACGACCTGGCGCTCGCCGAGGACCTCGTCTCGCGCGCGGCCGTCTGCGTGGACAACGCCCGGCGCTACACCCGCGAACGGGACGCGGCCCTGGTCCTCCAGCGCAACCTGCTCCCCCGCCGGCTGCCCGAGCAGGACGCCGTCGAGGTGGCCGCCTGCTACCGGCCGGCCGACGAGCTGACCGGCCTCGGCGGGGACTGGTACGACCTGATCCCGCTGTCGGGGGCCCGGGTGGCACTCGTCGTCGGCGAGGTGCCCGGACACGGCATCGACGCCGCGGCCGCCATGGGACGGGTGCGGACGGCGGTGCGCACCCTGGCCGCGCTGGACCTGCCGCCCGCGGAGATCCTCGCGCACCTCGACGACCTGGTCACCCGCATGGACGAGGAGGAGGACGACGACACCGACGCGGAGGAGCGCGTCACCGCGGACTCCCGGTCCGGGACCGACGGCAGGCAGGTGGCGGGGTCGGCGTGCGTGTACGTCGTGTACGACCCGGTCGACGGGAGTTGTGTGATGGCCGCCGCCGGGCACCCCGCGCCGGCCGTCGTACTGCCCGACGGGACCGTCGACTTCGTCGATCTGCCCCAGGGGCCCGCGCTCGGTGTGGGCGGGCCGCCGTTCGAGTCGGCCGAGCTGCTCCTGCCGGAGGGCAGCACGCTCGCGCTGCACACGGACGGTCTGCTGGGCGACGGCGAGCGCGGGGAGCCGGCCACCGACCGGGAGCGGCTGCGGCAGGCCCTGGAGCGGCCGGCCGACGCCCTCGACCTGCGCTGCCGGACGGTGATCGACGCCCTCGTCCCGGCCCGTCCGTACGACGACGTGGCCCTGCTGATGGCCCGTACCCGCCGCCTGCCGGCCGGCCAGGTGGCCGACTGGGAGCTGCCCGCGGACCCGGCGGCCGTCGCCGAGGCCCGCAAGACCGCGAGCCGCCGGCTGGCGGAGTGGGGGCTCCCCGAGCTCTCGTTCACCACCGAGCTGGTCGTCAGCGAGCTGGTCACCAACGCCATCCGGTACGCCACGGGGCCGATCCGGCTCCGGCTGGTCCGGGGCCGGACCCTGTTCTGCGGGGTCTTCGACGGCGGCGCCACCGCACCCCATCTGCGCCATCCGAGAGCCACCGACGAGGGCGGCCGGGGGCTGCTGCTGGTCTCCCAGGTCACCCAGCGGTGGGGCACCCGTTTCCTCCCCGACGGCAAGATCATCTGGGCCGAGCAGTCCCTCACGGACCCCGGCGTGTGATGCGATGAGACACATTCATCGCATCACATGAGAAACTGGCGCAATACCGGCAGATAGGGCGCGAGCCATGAACGACACGTCGATCGACTACGCGGCGGTGTTCCAGGCCCTGCCGGGCATGGTGGCGCTGCTCACGCCCGAGCTGGTGTACGCGGACGCCAACGAGGAGTTCCTGCGGGTGGCCGGCCGCAAGCGGGAGCAGATGGTCGGCCGGCACCTGTTCGACGTCTTCCCCGACAACCCCGAGGAACCGGGCGCGAGCGGCATGCGCAACCTGGAGGCGTCGCTGCACCGGGTACTGGCCACCGGCGAGCGGGACACCATGGCGCTGCAGCGTTACGACGTCGAGTCGGCCGACCGGCCCGGCGAGTGGGAGGAGCGCTACTGGAGCCCGGTCAACGCCCCGGTGTACGGCCGGGACGGGTCGGTGGTGCTGCTGGTGCACCGCGTCGAGGAGGTCACCGAGCTGATCCGGGCCCGCGGCGGGCGCGGGTCGGCAGCCGACGGCGCCCGGGTCGGCAACCGGGGCAGGATTCTGGAGGCCGAGCTGTACACGCGGGCCCGTGAGCTGCAGGAACTCAACGAACGACTGCGGCTGGCCCACGCCCGCGAACGCGAGGTGGCCCTCGCCCTCCAGGAGGCGATGCTGCCGGCCCGCATGCAGGTCGGGCACCACCGGGCCGCGGTGCGCTACCGGCCGGCGGTCGGCGCGCTCAACGTGTGCGGGGACTGGTACGACCTGGTCGACCTGGTCGGCGGCAACCGCATCGGGGTGTCGGTCGGCGACGTCGTCGGACACGGACTGGACGCGGCAGGAGTGATGGGCCAGCTGCGCAGCGCCCTCAGCGCGACCTCCAGAGTGGCCCGGGGACCCGGCGAGGCGCTGAACGTCCTCGGGCGGTACGCGCACGTCGTGAAGGGGGCCGAGTCGGCCACCGCGGTCACCACGTTCATCGACTTCGACCATCACACCATCACCTACAGCAGCGCCGGGCACCCGCCGCCCGTCCTCGTGCACGCCGACGGGCGGGTGGAGTTCCTCGACCGGGCGACCGACCCCCCGCTGGACGCCCGGCCCGACCCGGCCCCGCGGCCCGAGGCGCGCACCACGTACAGCGACGGCGCCACCCTCGCCCTGTACACGGACGGCCTGATCGAACGACGGCGGGAGGACATCTACACGGGGCTGAACCGGCTCGCGGACGCGCTGGCCCGGCACCGGGACGCCGACCCCGAAAGCCTCGCCGACGCGGTGCTCTGGGAGCTCCTGCCGCCGGGCGGCGCGACCGACGACACGGCCCTGGTCGTCGTACGGCTGTGACGGGCGAGGGGGACGGGGGCCGGCACGGCACGGTTCCGGCGGTTGCCGCCTGCCCCTACACTGTCACCCCACACCATGTCGGTTGACCTGCTGGAACACGGCCTCGAGCCGATCCGCCGGACACGAGGAGCGACACCCTTTGTTCTACTACCTCCTGAAGTACGTGGTGTTGGGGCCGCTGCTGCGACTGCTCTTCCGCCCCCGAATAGAGGGTCTGGAGCATGTGCCGGACTCGGGAGCCGCCATCATCGCGGGCAATCACCTGTCGTTCTCGGACCACTTCCTGATGCCCGCGATCCTCAAACGGCGCATCACGTTCCTCGCGAAGGCCGAGTACTTCACGGGTCCCGGCCTCAAGGGCCGGCTGACCGCGGCCTTCTTCCGCAGCGCGGGCCAGATCCCGGTGGACCGCTCCGGCAAGGAGGCCGGCCAGGCCGCGATCCGCGAGGGCCTGGGGGTCCTGAGCAAGGACGAGCTGCTCGGCATCTACCCGGAGGGCACCCGCTCCCACGACGGGCGCCTCTACAAGGGCAAGGTCGGCGTCGCCGTGATGGCCCTGCGGGCGCAGGCGCCGGTGATCCCCTGCGCGATGATCGGCACCTTCGAGGCGCAGCCGCCGGGCAAGGTCGTCCCGACCCTGCACCCGGTCGTGATCCGCTTCGGCAAGCCTCTCGACTTCTCCCGCTACCTCGGCATGGAGCACGAGAAGGCCGTGTTGCGCGCGATCACCGACGAGATCATGTACGCCATCCTCTCGCTGTCCGAGCAGGAGTACGTCGACCAGTACGCGGCCGTCGCCAAGGCGGAGGAGGCCGCCGCGAAGGCGGAGGCCGAGAAGTCGGGCAAGGGGCGCAGGTTCCCCCGGCTGCCGTCGAAGTGAGGGTACGTCAGCACGGAGCACGACGCGGGTGAGGGGGGGGGGGGGGG
>NZ_JBMNDR010000006.1:19291-160152 GCF_052543235.1 Streptomyces sp. SAS_272
TCGATCCGGCCGCCCCTCGTCGCCCTACGGGCGGCGCCTTACCGCTCGAGCGCTACGGCTTGGGCGTGGCGTGCGGTGCGCAGGTCACGTCCGACCGGTCCAGCTTGCCGGTGAGGAGGTAGGCGTCGACACGGCTGTTGATGCAGGTGTTCACCAGGCTGGTGACACCGTGCGAGCCCGCGCCCTTCTCGGTGATCAGGCGGGAGCCCTGGAAACGCTTGTGCAGCTCCACGGCGCCCTCGTACGGGGTGGCCGCGTCGTTCGTGGACTGCACGATCAGCACCTGCGGCAGCCCCTTGTGCGTGGTGACGTGCACCGGAGTCTGCTGCTTGACCGGCCAGGTGGCGCAGGGCAGGTTCATCCAGGCGTTGGCCCACGTCATGAACGGGTGGTTCTTGTGCAGCGCCGTGTTGTCCCGGTCCCACTTCTTCCAGCTGGTGGGCCACTTGGCGTCGGTGCACTCGACGGCCGTGTAGACGGCGTTGCCGTTCTCCGAGGAGATGTTGCCGGCGGTGTCCGTCAGGTCGGGGGACGCAGCGTCGACGAGGGCCTTGGTGTCCCCGGCGAAGTACGCGCTGAAGACGGTGGCGACCGGCACCCACGAGGAGTCGTAGTACGGGGCGCTCTGGAAGAAGGAGATGAGCTCGGCGGGGCCGACGACGCCGCCGATGGGACTCTTCTTCGCGGTGGCGCGCAGCTCGAGCCACTTCGCCTGGACGGCGGCGCGGGTGGTGCCGAGGTGGAAGGTCGCGTCGTTGGCGGCGACCCAGTCCTGCCAGTCCTTCCAACGGCCCTCGAACGCGACGTCCTGGTCGAGGTTGGCCTCGTACCAGACCTTCTCGCGGGAGGGGTTGACGACGCTGTCGACGACCATGCGGCGCAGGTGCCCCGGGAACATCGTGCCGTACACGGCGCCGAGGTAGGTGCCGTAGGAGACGCCGAGGAAGTTGAGCCCCCGCTCGCCGAGCGCGGCGCGGATGACGTCCAGGTCGCGCACGGTGTTCGGCGTGGTCATCTGCTGGAGCATGGCCTTGCCGGTGCGCTCGGCGCAGCCCTGCGCGTACTCACGGGCGAGCTTGCGCTGGGCGTACTTGTCGGCCGTGGTGTCCGGGACCGGGTCGGCCTTGGGCGCCTTGACGAACTCCTGCGGGTCCATGCAGGAGATGGGCGCGGAGTGGCCCACGCCGCGCGGGTCGAAGCCGACGAAGTCGTAGGCCTTGGCCACGTTGGCCCAGACGGGCGCCTTGGTGGTGACGCGGCGGGGGAAGCGCAGGCCGGAGCCGCCGGGGCCGCCGGGGTTGTAGACGAGCGCGCCCTGGCGCTCCTTGGCCGTGCCCGTGTTGCCGATGCGGTCGACGGCGAGCTTGATCTGCTTGCCGTTCGGCCTGGCGTAGTCGACCGGAACAGTGACCCAGCCGCACTTGATCGGCTTCTCCAGGCCCCAGTCGGCCGGGCAGTCCTGCCAGTCGATGCCGGCCTTCGCGGCGCGCTCGGCGGCGATCGCCGCGCCCCGCGCCTCACGGTCCTGTCCCGGACGACTGCTGGTCGCGCTCGCCGTGGGCGCCGTGACGGCGCCGGCGAGCAGAGTCGCGGTGACGAGTATGCCCGCCGAGCCCAGCGCTGCGACGCGCTTGTTCGGTCGTATGTCCTTCAAGTGGGAACTCCCCTAGCTGGTTATGGCGGCAGGGGGGATCCTCGCTGCTGTGAGGCGTCTGAGAAAAGGTGTCGTTGACCTTCTTTGCCAATCCGATAACCGGAGAGGAAGGTACCGTTCACCGGATGCGCAGGTCGGCGAGGGCTTCGTCCAGTACGCGGCGCAGCCGCAGCCCGTCGGGCGCGAGGGCCGTGACGAGCGCGGCGGGCCCGGCCAACGGCATGACGCAGGCCTGTTCGCCGAACGTCCGGGCCGTCGCCGGCCGCTCCGCGAACTCCGGGCGCACGACGACGAGTTGTCCGACCGCGCGGTGTCCTGCGAGAACGGCGGGACCGTCCCAGCCGCCGGGCGCGCCCGGTCCGCACGCCAGCTCCTGATCGAGGACGGTCCGCCCGGCGACCTTCACGACCAGCCGGCTGGTCAGCCGGCCCGGCTCCTCCCCCACCCGCCCGAGCACCTGCTCCTCGCGCAGCACCAGACGGGCGCCGGCGCCGAGGTCGACGCGTGTGGAGACGGACAGGTCGCTGCCGCCGGCCGAGATCAACTGCTCGGGCAGCCAGTGCAGTTCGCCGTCGTCGGCAACGGTGAGCCGGACGTCGTAACGTGCCTCGTCCTTCGTCTGGCCGGGCAGGGCGATGGTGGCGGCGGCCGAGCCGACCCGCAGCCGGGCCCCCCTGCCCACGTCCGCCTCCACGGCGAACCGGTCACCGCCGAGGGGGCCGCTCATCGCCCCGACGAGCAGGACGCGCGCCTCGTCGCCGACGGCCCGGGTGCGCCGCAGGGCGAGCGGCCCGTCGCTTTCCAGCACGGGCAGGGAGGTGCCGCCGCGCCCGTCGGCGCTCGCCCTGATCCGTGCGGTGGCGCACACCCCGCTCATGTCACACCGTCCAGGCGGCGAGCAGCGAACGCACCCACTCGGCGACGTCCGCGACGCCGCTTCCGCCGCGCAGGGACTGGAAGACGACGGGCAGTTCGGCCCGTTGCGCCTTCGCGTCGGCGGCCATGCGGGCGAGGTCGGAGCCCACGTACGGCGCGAGATCGGTCTTGTTGACGACGAGCAGATCGGCCGTGGTGACGCCCGGGCCGCCCTTGCGCGGGATGTCGTCCCCACCCGCCACGTCGATGACGAAGATCTGGGCGTCCACGAGCCCCTTGGAGAAGGTGGCGGTGAGGTTGTCCCCGCCCGACTCGACCAGGATGAGATCCAGCGGCCCCACGGCGTCCTCAAGGTCCTCGACCGCTTCGAGGTTGGCGGAGATGTCGTCCCGGATCGCGGTGTGCGGGCAGGCGCCCGTCTCGACGGCCGTGATCCGCTCGGGCGGCAGCACGGCCTCCCGCAGCAGGAACTCGGCGTCCTCCCGCGTGTAGATGTCGTTGGTGACGACGGCCAGGGACAGTTCGTCCCGCAACGCCCGGCACAGCGCCGCGACGGTGGCGGTCTTGCCGGACCCGACGGGTCCGCCGAGCCCGATGCGCAGCGCACGCCGCGAGCCGTCGGGCCGCCGGGCGTCGGCACTCACGGCGGCGGGACCCTCATGGATGTGATCAAGATGCACGACGGCTCCGATTCAGCCGGGCCGGGCATCTCAGCCCGTCCGGCGTTCGAGGACGAGGCCCGTTCAGGGCCGAAGCGGGGGCACGGGGGCGGCAGCCCCCGGGGCCGGGAGGGGAAGGCGCGGCACGGGCGGGGAAACCCAAGAGGCACGAGCGGGGGAAGCAAGCAGGCACGGGCGGGGAGCCTCAGGAGGCGAACAGCCGCATGGGCCAGGCCGCATGCACCTCCGCCCCGATCTCCAGCAGCGGAGCGGACGCGGCGGGCAGCACGTCGACGCCCTCCGTCGGCGCCGCGGTCCCGCAGGCCACGGCCCGGTCGACCACCAGGTCCACTTCCGGCGCCAGCCGGGCCAGCACGGCGGTCGCCCGGAACGGGTCGAGGCTCAGCAACCGCACGACGGCGGTGGCCGGTCCGCTCACACTCTCGTAGACCGCGCAGTACGCCGCGTCCGTCGCCCCCAGTCCGGCCGCCCGCGCCGTCATCCCCCACACCACCGGCTGATGCGCGCCCTTGGGGAACTCCCGGGCCAGCGCGTCCAGTTCGGCGCTGGGCCAGGCCGTGCGGGCGGCCCGCAGCAGCTGCCGGCCGAGTCTGCGCGCGACCGCCCGCAGTGCCGGGGAGGGGGTGCGGGCGTCCGCCGCGGCGTCGAGCTGCGCCGGGTCCGCCCCGGCGGCGGCCGCCGCGGCCAGTGCCGCCGCCACGAGTCCGGCCGTGTGCAGCCTCCCGCGGCAGAAGGCCTCGAGGCTCGCCGCGTCGGTGATCCGTCCCGCCTTGACGGCCTCCTCCGCCCCGCCGGAGTGAGCGTGCCCGCCGGCGGGGAAACGGCCGTCGGCGAGGACGAGCAGTGCCGCTCTGGTCACGGTGTCCGTCCTCCGTCTCAGAACAGGAAGTAGCGCTGCGCCATGGGCAGTTCGGCGGCCGGAGCCGCCTCGACGAGCTCTCCGTCGATGTGCACGGCGAAGCTGTCGGGGTCGACCCGGACGCGCGGCCGGGCGTCGTTCTCCCGCATGTCGGCCTTGGTGACACCGCGCGTGGACTCGATGGCGACGAACCTCTTGCCCAGCTGCAGACGCTCGGGCAGTCCGTCCTCGATCGCCAGCGGCGCCACGAAGTTGAACGAGTTCGAGGCGGGCGCCCGGCCGATCGCGCCGTACATCGGACGCGGCAGGATCGGCTGCGGCGTCGGGATCGAGGCGTTGGCGTCGCCCATCTGGGCGTAGGCGATCTGCCCGCCCTTGATGACGAGGTGCGGCTTGACGCCGAAGAACGCCGGCTCCCACAGCACCAGGTCGGCGAGCTTGCCGCTCTCGACGGACCCGATCTCGCGGGCGAGTCCCTGCGCGAGGGCCGGGTTGATCGTGTACTTGGCGACGTACCGGCGGACGCGGTGGTTGTCCGCCCGTCCGTCCCCGGGGAGCGCGCCGCGCCGTCGCTTCATCACGTGCGCCGTCTGCCAGGTCCGCAGGATCACCTCGCCGACGCGGCCCATGGCCTGCGCGTCGGAGGAGATGATCGAGATCGCCCCGAGGTCGTGCAGGACGTCCTCGGCGCCGATCGTCGAGGGCCGGATCCGCGACTCGGCGAACGCCAGGTCCTCCGGGACGGCCGGGTTGAGGTGGTGACACACCATCAGCATGTCGAGGTGTTCCTCGGCCGTGTTCACCGTGTACGGCCGCGTCGGGTTCGTCGAGCTCGGCAGCACGTGCGGCTCGGAGACGACGGTCATGATGTCCGGCGCATGCCCGCCGCCCGCGCCCTCGGTGTGGTACGCGTGGATGCCGCGTCCGGCGATCGCGGCCAGTGTGTCGCCCACGAACCCGGCCTCGTTGAGCGTGTCGGTGTGGATCGCGACCTGGATGCCGGTGCGGTCGGCGACGGTCAGCGAGGCGTCGATGACGGCCGGGGTCGAGCCCCAGTCCTCGTGCAGCTTCAACCCCAGCGCCCCGCCGCGGATCTGCGAGAGCATCGCGTCCTGCGAGACGGTGTTGCCCTTGCCGAGGAACCCGATGTTCAGCGGGTACTGCTCCATCGCCTCCAGCATCCGCGCGAGGTGCCACGGGCCGGGCGTCACGGTGGTCGCCTTGGAGCCCTCTGCGGGTCCCGTTCCGCCGCCGACCAGCGTGGTGACGCCCGACGCGAGAGCCTCGTCGGCGATCTGCGGGCAGATGAAGTGGACGTGCGCGTCGACCGCGCCGGCCGTCAGGATCCGTCCGTTGCCGGCGATCACCTCGGTCTCCGGGCCGATGACCAGATCCGGGTGGACGCCGTCCATCGTGTCGGGGTTGCCGGCCTTGCCGATGCCGGTGATCCGCCCGTCCCTGATGCCGACGTCGGCCTTCACCACACCCCAGTGGTCCACGATGACCGCGCCCGTGACGACCGTGTCGGGCGTGCCCTCCGCGCGGGTGGCCCGCGACTGTCCCATGGACTCACGGATGACCTTGCCGCCGCCGAAGACCGCCTCGTCACCGGCGAGTCCGGGGCCGCCGCAGCGGTCCTCCTCGATCTCGATCAACAGATCGGTGTCGGCGAGCCGGATGCGGTCGCCGGTCGTCGGACCGAACAGGTCGGCGTACGCGGCACGTGAGATCTCAGGCATCGAGGGCACCTCCGGTCTCCCCGCGCAGGCCGGGCACGATCCGGTCGCCCGCCAGGGGCACGAGTTCGATCTCGACGGGAATCCCCGGCTCGAAGCGCACGGCGGTGCCGGCGGCGACGTTCAGCCGCCTGCCGCGCGCGGCGGCGCGGTCGAACTCCAGGCCCGGGTTGGCCTCGGCGAAGTGGTAGTGGGAACCGACCTGGACGGGCCGGTCGGCGGCGTTGAGCACGGTGAGCCGGGTGACCGCACGGCCCTCGTTGTACACGACCGGCTCGTCGGCGAAGAGGATCTCTCCGGGAATCATGGCGGCCTCCCCCGTCAGACGATTGGGTCGTGGACGGTGACGAGCTTGGTGCCGTCGGGGAAGGTGGCCTCGACCTGGACGTCGTGGATCATCTCGGGGATGCCCTCCATGACGTCGTCGCGGGTGAGCAGTTTGCGGCCCGAGGACATGAGCTCGGCGACCGTACGACCGTCCCGCGCCCCCTCGAGGATGTGCGAGGTGATGAGGGCCACCGCCTCGGGGTGGTTGAGCTTCAGCCCGCGGGCCCGGCGCCGCTCGGCGACGTCGGCCGCCACATGGATCAGCAGCCTCTCCTGCTCGTGCGGGGTCAGTTGCACGTCCCACCTCACATCCTCGCTCCGGACCGTGCGGGGCCCGTTTGCCGCGGCCACGGGGGAACGCCCCTGGTGGCATGGATCGGCAGGCTAGTTGGACCGCATTTCGAGCAAGTTAACCAAGCTGTGATCATTCAGGCCGACGGCGGCGGGGCGACACGCCCAGCGACGCGCGCAGCCCGTCACCGGGCACCTCCGCGGGCGTGGGGCCGGGCAGCGGCTGCCGTGCGACGAAACCCGCGAGGTCGGCGATCCCTCGCTGCGCGGCATCCCTCGCAAGCCTCGCGGACCTGCCCAGGACCTCGCCGACGACGGCGGCGGTGAGCTCCTTCTCTCCGCTGACGCAGCGGTGCACCGCCCGGGCCGACGGCTCGCACGGCACGGGGACGCCTTTGGGATACACCGTGACGACGACGGGACGGCGGCCCGTGACGCGATCGCGGACCGGACCGTATACGGCGCCGTCGTCGTCACCGCCGGCGGGCCCGAGCCGCTGACGGCGTCGGCCGCGGGAGCGGTCGTGGCGCGGCTGCCGCGGCAGGCCGTGGCGCAGCAGGCGGCCGCCGACGGCGCCCGGGTGGAGACGGTGACGTGGTTCCCAGGCCCTACGACGGGCCGGCCCCCCGGTGCTCCGCGGCGATCCCGAACCGCTGCTGTTCACGGGGCGCGGAGGCGACCTCGCGCACGGCGGAGACGGATCGGATCACCGGCTCCTCGGCCGGACGGTCCAGCTCGTCCAGTCGCTCCAGGTCGGCGGCGGAGACGAGGGCGACGAGGGGTTTGCCGTGCCGGGTCACGACGACGCGCTCACCGCCGTACACCACGCGGTTGATCAGGTCGGCGAGTTCAGCCCTGGCTTGCGTCACCGGAATCTCGTAGGCCATGAACCCATTCTAACGTCACGTACGTCCTGTACATTTCTTACAGACGTGCCAGACATAGAAGGAGGGGGCACCCATGCAGCGACCGTCCGCCCGCCATGTCCTGCCCGAGTTCACCGAACGGACGAGCTCGGGGCACCGCACCATGGATCCGTACGCGAAGTTGCTGGAGGAGCGGATCGTCTTCCTGGGCGCCCAGGTCGACGACGTCTCGGCGAACGACGTCATGGCCCAGTTCATGTACCTCGAGCACAAGGACCCGGACCGGGACATCGCGCTGTACATCAACTCCCCCGGCGGCTCGTTCAGCGCGATGACGGCGCTGTACGACACGATCCGGTTCGTCACCTGCGACGTGTCGACGACCTGCCTGGGGCAGGCGGGCTCGTCGGCGGCGGTCCTGCTGGCGGCGGGCACGCCGGGCAAGCGGTTCACCCTGCCGGGGGCGCGGATGACGATCCGCCAGCCCTCGCTGCCCGAGCCCGTCGAGGGGCAGGCCGGCGACCTGGCCATTCAGGCCGAGGAGCTGGCGCGCACCCGCGCCCGCCTGGAGGAGATGCTCGTGCGGCACACCGGGCGGACGCCGGAGCAGGTGACCGCGGACATCGAGCGGGACACGTTCCTCTCCGCCCCGCAGGCGGTGGAGTACGGCCTGGTGGACGGCATCGTCCCGAGCCGCAAGGCTTCCTCCGGGGCGCAGGGCGGGAGGTGAGCCGGCGATGGTGCCCGAACTGCCGCCGCTGCCCGCGTTGACCCGCGCGGAGGCCGAGCTGATCGACGGATACCTCGACGTGGTCGACATGCTCGGCCGCATCAATCCCGCCCACCACGGGGACACCTACCGCGGACTGCGCGCGGCCCAGGCGCTGGTGAGCAAGGCGACCGCGCTGCGCGACGCGCTGACGCTGATGCACCAGCGGGGTGAGAGCGAGCTGCACGCGCCGACGCTCGCGCGGGCGCTGCGCGTCCTGGACGGGGAGCGCCGCACCGCGCGCGTCACGCTGCCGCCGCTCTCCGAGAGTTGACCCGGGGCGGCTGCGGTCCGGACGGCTCGCGGCTCGGACGTGACGTCCGGACCGGAGTCGAAACGACCCAGAAGGCGTACCCCCGTTCGGCAGAACGTCTACTGTTCCCCCGGACGCCCAGAACTTGCGCACAAGGGCGCTCTTCGAGCGGAACGAGGGGCGTCGTCGCTGGTGGGAGCCCCTCAGGTGGTACGGCACCTGATCACCCGTCAGAGTGTTCACCCGAACGGGTGAGTGGTGAGTAACCCCACAAATCCCCGGTTCCGTTGGGATTTTCGGACATCCGTGAGCCAAGATCCCTGTCTGACGACAAGCCCCCGCCACAAGCGGCGGGGCGGTCCGGGTGGACGCCGAGTCCTGCCGCCTCCCGGATGACCGGTCGACAGGAGTGCATCGGCAGGAGTGGAGGACCCAAGCACGACGGGTCGCCGGAACGGTCACGCCATGGCCGGGCCGAGCAGCCCTTGGGGTGAAGCCGCTGACGCGGCCGGGCAACTTCGCCAGCCCGAATCCGACAGGTCATCCTTCACAGGCGGCTGACGAAGGGTTGCGCATGACTGCGCTCAATCGTGTCCCGTCGCTCATGGTCCGGGCCGGTACGGCCTCGGCGTTCGCCATCGCCGCCGTCGGCGGCACGGTCGTGGTCCCGGGGCTCGCTCCGGACGCCGCGGCCGCCACACCGGCGACGAAGGCGCTTCAGGTCGCGGCCTCCAAGAAGGGGGCGCCGTACAAGTACGGGGCCACCGGACCGAAGAGGTTCGACTGCTCGGGGCTCACGCTGTACTCGTTCAAGAAGGCGGGCAAGAGTCTGCCGCGGACGGCGGCCCAGCAGTACAACAAGACGAAGCACATTTCGGCGTCCAGCCGCAAGGCGGGCGACCTGGTGTTCTTCCACTCGGGGTCGAACGTGTACCACGTCGGGATCTACGCGGGTAAGGGCAAGATCTGGCACTCGCCGAAGACCGGGGACGTGGTGAAGCTGCAGAAGATCTGGACCAAGAGCGTCTGGTACGGCCGGGTCCGCTAGCGCCCGGAAGCCGATCCGCCGGGTCCTGCGGGGCCCGACGCCGATCTGCCGGGTCCGCCGAGCTTGTCGGGCCCGCTGGGACCTCCCGGGGCCGTGTACGGCGTCCTGACACGCCCTCATCGCCCCGGGAGCTCGCCTTCCGCCGGGACCGCCAGGACCGCGCCGGCCGGCTCCGCCGCCGGGACGGTCCACGGGAGCTCGACGATGACCGTCTTGCCGCCCTCCCGGGTGGGCCGCACTCTGAGTCTGCCGCCGGCCTCCGCGGTCAGCCAGCGAATGATCACCATGCCTCGGCCGTTGTCCTGCTGGACGGCGGCCGGCAGTCGTTGCGGGAAGCGCGGGTGACTGTCGGTGACGCCGATGCTCAGGCGTTCGTCGCGGTCGAGGACGAGGTCCACCGTGAAGGTCGGCGACTGGCCGAAGGTGTGCTGCACGGCGTTGGTGGCGAGCTCCGAGACGATCAGGCGGACGGTGTCGGCCGCCTCGACGTCCGCCGGCAGGCCCCACTCGCCGAGAATGCCGGCCACGAAGGCACGGGCCGTGGAGACCGAGGCGGGATCGCTCGGCAGAGTGACGGTTGCTTCCAGGTGATCTGCCATGGCGACGTCGTACCTTTCCCACGGGACCGGAGCCCGACACGGCGCGGATGGATTCGAGTACGGTCCCGGACTGGTGCTTCTTCGCCAGACTGCCATCACCACGCCGGTCACGGGTGGCGATCCACCAAGATGTGCATATATCTGTCGCCCGATGCGGTGAACTCTGCCACGACGGAGCGTATTTGGCCGGCCTGTCAGGAGTAAGGAGGAGCCCATGCAGCACGGACCGGCGGTGCGCCGCCGCAAGCTGGGCGCCGAACTGCGCACTTTACGCGCCCAGGCGGGCCTCACCAGTGGTGAGGCGGCCCGGCTCGTGGGGTGGCACCAGTCCAAGGTGAGCCGTATCGAGACCGGTACCAGTGGATCGAAACCGGCCGATGTGCGGTTACTCCTCGACGCGTACGGTGTGGCCGATCCGCAACTGCGGGAGCTGATGCTGGCGTTGGCCGGCGACGACACGGACGGCGGCCGGGACCACTGGTGGCACGCCTACCGCGGGGTGCTGCCGCCGGCCTACCGGGACTTCATCAGCCTGGAGTCCCAGGCCAGCGCGATGCGCACCCTGGAGACGACCGTGGTGCCGGGCCTGCTGCAGACGCCCGAGTACGCGCGCGCCGTGACCTGCGCGGCCGTCGAGGGCCTCGACGAGGAGCAGTTGGACACCCTGGTGGAGGTGCGGCTGGCCCGCCAGGACGTACTGCGTGCGCAGCCGCCGCTGGAGCTGAGCGCGGTGCTGGACGAGGCGGTGCTGCGCCGCGAGGTGGGCGGCCCCGAGGTGATGGCGCGCCAGCTGCGACGGCTGGCGGATGCCTCACGCATGCCGCAAGTGAGCCTTCAGGTACTGCCGTTTACCGCGGGTGCGCATATCGGGGTAACCGGCCCTTTCGTTATCTTTTCATTTGCGCGCACTTCTGATCTGGATGTGGTTGTTCTCGACCACTTGACGAGTAGCCTCTATCTCGAACGGAAAGAAGACCTCCAGGCCTACGCCCAGGCCTTCAACGCCCTTCGGGCGCACGCCCTTTCGCCCGGGGAATCATCGGATTACCTCGCCGCCATTGCCGGCGACACGTAAGGAGGCACCATGTCCGCAGTACCGCGGAACGTACCTTCCCGTACCGATCCCGACCGGCTCCCGCAGATGCGGTGGCTGCGCAGCAGCTACAGCACGGGAGCCAACAACTGCGTCGAGACCGCCCGGCCGGACCACGGCCCCTTGGCCGGTCTGCTCGCCGTACGGGACTCCAAGGTCCCGGCCGGTCCCGCCCTGCTCTTCTCCCCCGAGAGCTGGACGGGCTTCACCGCCGCGCTCAGCCGGCCACGCCGCACCTGACTGCGCCTCCAGGCGCCCCCGTCACCGCACCCGTCACAGGCGTCCCACGGCCGTGTCCCGCCGACTCATGGCCGTGTCCCGCCGATCACCCGCACAGCGCGTTCCAGCTCCGCCCCGGAGAGGTCCGCACGGGCGGTGAGCCTCAGGCGTGAGATTCCATCGGGAACGGAAGGAGGACGGAAGCAGCCCACGGCCAGGCCTGCCGTCCGGCAGTCCGCCGCCCAGTGCAGCGCCTCCTCCGGGGACGGCGCACGCACCGAGACGACCGCCGCGTCCGGACGCACCGCCTCCAGGCCCGCGGCCGTCAGCCGGGCGTGCAGTTGGCCCGCCACCGCACGCGCGCGTGCCGCGCGCTCCGGCTCCCTGCGCAGCAGTCGCAGGGCCGCCAGCGCGGCGCCCGCCGCCGCCGGGGCCAGACCCGTGTCGAAGATGAAGGTGCGGGCCGCGTTCACGAGATGCTCGATCACCCGCGCGGGCCCCAGCACGGCGCCCCCCTGGCTGCCGAGCGACTTGGACAGCGTGAGCGTCACGACGACGTCGGCGGCCCCGGCCAGACCGGCCGCGTGCGCGGTCCCCCGGCCGCCGTCCCCGAGCACGCCCAGTCCGTGGGCGTCGTCGACGACGAGTCCGGCGCCGCGCTCCCGGCAGGCGGCGGCGAGGCCGGCCAGCGGGGCCGCGTCGCCGTCGACCGAGAAGACCGCGTCGGAGACGGCCACGGCCGGGCCGTCGTGGGCGTCGAGCGCCTTGCGCACGGCTTCCGGGTCGGCGTGGCCGACGACCTGGACGGCGCCGCGGGCCAGCCGGCAGCCGTCGATGAGCGAGGCGTGGTTGCCCGCGTCGGAGACGATCAGCGAGCCGTGCGGGGCCAGCGCGGTGACGGCGGCGAGGTTGGCCGCGTAACCGGAGGAGAAGACCAGGGCCGCCTCGAAGCCGCAGAAGTCCGCCAGCTCCCGCTCCAGGTCGCCGTGCAGCTCGGTGGTGCCGGTGACGAGGCGGGAGCCGGTGGCGCCGCCGCCCCAGGTGCGGGCGGCGGCCGCGGCGCCCTCGACGACCTCGGGATGGCGGGCCAGACCCAGGTAGTCGTTGCTCGCGAGGTCGAGCAGCGGCGAGTCGGCCGGACGCGGCCGCAGCGTCCGTACGAGTCCGGCCCGGCGGCGCAGCTCCGCCTGCTCGTCGATCCAGCCGAACGCCATGGGTCCTCCGGGGCTTTTGTAGGTAGCGGACAGACACTAGCGGCAGGGCCGCCCACCCACGGTGTGGCAATACCCACACGTCGAACCGGGTGTGTTGTGTGATCCCTACCTTGGCCCGGGGCGGGTGCGTAGGACAGGATCGGCTCTCATGGACCTGCTGAACACGCTGGTGGACAAGGGGCTTCGGCGCGAGCTGCCGACCCGCGAGGAGGCTCTGGCCGTCCTCGCCACTTCCGACGACGACGTGATGGACGTGGTGGCCGCGGCCGGGAAGGTGCGCCGGCGCTGGTTCGGGCGACGGGTGAAGCTCAACTACCTCGTCAACCTCAAGTCGGGCCTGTGCCCCGAGGACTGTTCGTACTGCTCCCAGCGGCTGGGCTCGACGGCCGGCATCCTGAAGTACACCTGGCTCAAGCCCGACGAGGCCTCGCAGGCCGCCGCCGCCGGTCTGGCGGGCGGCGCCAAGCGGGTCTGCCTGGTGGCGTCCGGGCGAGGGCCGACGGACCGGGACGTCGACCGGGTCTCCGACACCATCAAGGCGATCAAGGAACAGAACGAGGGCGTCGAGGTGTGCGCCTGTCTGGGCCTGCTCTCCGACGGCCAGGCCGAGCGGCTGCGCGAGGCGGGCGCCGACGCCTACAACCACAACCTCAACACGTCGGAGTCCACGTACGGGGACATCACGACCACGCACACCTACGCCGACCGGGTGGACACCGTCACCAAGGCGCACGCGGCGGGCCTGTCGGCCTGCTCGGGTCTGATCGCCGGCATGGGCGAGACGGACGAGGACCTGGTGGACGTCGTCTACTCGCTGCGCGAGCTGGACCCGGACTCGGTGCCGGTCAACTTCCTCATCCCGGTCGAGGGCACCCCGCTGGCCAAGGAGTGGAACCTCACCCCGCAGCGCTGTCTGCGGATCCTGGCCATGGTGCGGTTCGTCTGCCCGGACGTCGAGGTCCGCATCGCGGGCGGGCGCGAGGTCCATCTGCGCACGATGCAGCCGCTCGCGCTGCACCTGGCCAACTCGATCTTCCTCGGCGACTACCTCACGACCGAGGGCCAGGCAGGCAAGGCCGACCTGGAGATGATCGCGGACGCCGGGTTCGAGGTGGAGGGCGCGGAGCAGGTCACCCTGCCCGAGCACCGGGCGACGGCGGGCGGCGGCTGCGGGTCCCACGCGGGCGGCGGCTGCGCCTCCGAGGAGTCCGCGGGGTGCGGCGCCCACGAGGGCTCCGGGTGCGGCTCGCACGAGGGCGGCGGCGTCTGCGGCTCCGGCCCTGCGGCGACTGCCGCCTCGGCTGCCCCCGCTGCCGCGGCGTCGGCCGGCGAGGCCCGCACCGACCTGGTCGCCGTGCGCCGCCGCGGCGCCGGCACCGATCTCGCGCCCAATGCCTGAGCCGTCCCCGCTCGCGGTGCCCGAGCTGCTGGAGCTCGACCGGCGGCATGTGTGGCATCCCTACGGTCCGATGCCCGGCCGGGCCGAACCGCTCGTCGTGGAGTCGGCGAGCGGGGTCCGGCTGCGGATGGCGGACGGCTCGGGCGAGCTGGTCGACGGCATGTCGTCCTGGTGGTCGGCGATCCACGGCTACCGCCACCCGGTGCTCGACGAGGCCGTGCGCGAGCAGCTGGGCCGGATGAGCCACGTGATGTTCGGCGGGCTCACCCACGAGCCCGCCGTTCGACTGGCGAAGCATCTTGTCGACATGTCGCCCGATGGTCTCGAGCATGTCTTCCTCGCCGACTCGGGTTCGGTGTCGGTCGAGGTCGCCGTGAAGATGTGCCTCCAGTACTGGCGTTCGCTGGGCCGTCCGGCGAAGCGCCGCCTGCTGACCTGGCGCGGGGGCTACCACGGCGACACCTGGCAGCCCATGTCGGTGTGCGACCCCGACGGCGGGATGCACGACCTGTGGACCGGGGTGCTGCCCCGGCAGGTCTTCGTGGACGCGCCCCCGGCGGAGTACGACGAGGCGTACGCGGATGAGCTGCGCGCGGCCGTCGAACGGCACGCCGACGAGCTGGCCGCGGTCATCGTGGAGCCGGTGGTGCAGGGCGCGGGCGGGATGCGGTTCCACTCCCCCGGCTATCTGCGGGTGCTGCGCGAGGCGTGCGACGCACACGACGTGCTGCTGGTGTTCGACGAGATCGCGACCGGATTCGGCCGTACGGGCGCGCTGTTCGCGGCGGAGCACGCCGCGGTCACGCCGGATGTGATGTGCGTCGGCAAGGCTCTGACCGGCGGCTATCTGACGATGGCGGCGACGCTGTGCACCTCCCGGGTGGCCGACGGGATCTCGCGGGGCGAGGTGCCGGTGCTGGCCCACGGCCCGACGTTCATGGGCAACCCCCTCGCCGCGGCCGTGGCCTGCGCCTCGATCGAGCTGCTGCTCGGACAGGACTGGCTCGCGGAGGTCAAGCGGATCGAGTCCGGGCTGCGGGAGGGCCTCGCGCCGGCCTCGCGGCTCCCGGGCGTGCGGGACGTGCGGGTTCTCGGCGCCATCGGCGTGGTCCAGCTCGATCATGAGGTGGACATGCGGGCCGCCACCGCGGCGGCCGTGCGCGAGGGCGTCTGGCTGCGTCCGTTCCGCGACCTCGTCTACACGATGCCGCCGTACGTCACCGCGGACGCGGACGTGGCACGGATCGCGCGCGCGGTGTGCGCCGCGGCGCGGGAGGGGTGAGCATGCCGATCCTGGTGATCACGGGGACGGGCACGGAGGTCGGCAAGACGGTCACGACGGCGGCGGTCGCCGCGACGGCGCTGGCGGCGGGCCGGTCGGTGGCCGTGCTGAAGGCGGCGCAGACCGGTGTGGCGCCGGACGAGCGGGGGGACGCCGAGGAGGTCGCACGGCTGGCGGGCGCGCTCACCGCGGTCGAAGTCGCCCGCTTCCCGGAGCCGTTGGCTCCCGCGACGGCGGCGCGGCGGGCGGGTCTCGCGCCCGTGCGCCCGAACGACGTGGCGGAGGCGGCGCGGAAACTGGCGGCGGAGCACGACCTGGTGCTGGTCGAGGGGGCGGGCGGGCTGCTCGTGCGGTTCGACGAGGCGGGCGGAACGCTGGCCGACGCCGCTCGGTTGCTGCGGGCGCCGGTGCTGGTGGTGTCCTCGGCGGGGCTGGGCACGCTGAACACGACGGAGCTGACGGCTCGTGAACTGCGCTTGCGCGAGCTGGAGTTGCTGGGCGTGGTCATCGGCGACTGGCCGGACTCGCCCGATCTGGCGATGCGTTGCAACGTCACCGACCTGCCGGATGTCGCCGGCGCACCGCTGCTGGGGGCGCTGCCGACGGGCGTGGGGGCGCTGGCGCCCGCCGCCTTCCGCGCGGCGGCACCGGGTTGGCTGGCGCCCCGCCTCGACGGGACGTGGGACGCCGACGCGTTCCGGGTGCGGGCCGCGGACTGAGTCAGGTCCACGAGGCTGCGCAGACCGTCTGCGGCGCGGGGCTCGATGGCATGACGGGGACTCGGCGCGAGCGTCGTCGGCCCGGGCGGTCGTGCGCGCGAGCTTGCGCCCCGCGCGGTCCTGCGCTCGTGCCTCGGGCACGGAGGTGGCGGCGCCCGTGCCCCGGGCACGGAGGTGGCGGCACCCGTGCCCCGGGCACGGGCGGGCCGGTGCCTCGGGCACGGGCGGGCCGGGCGACTCGAACCGGTGGGACTTCAGGGACCCCAGGGGTGGACGTCGTCCGGGACGCCTCGGTCCTGCGGTGGACCGGACGACGTCCCCGTCCCCTGGGCGTCGGCCTCGGCGATCAGCCGGACGAGTTCGATGCGGGAGCGGATTCCCAACCGGTTGAAGACACCGCGCAGATGATGGTCGATCGTGCGATGGCTGAGGGCCAGCCGGACGGCGATCTCCCGGTTCGTCGCGCCCTCGGCGGCCATCCGGGCGATCAGGAACTGCTGGGCCGTCAGCAGGACGGCCGGGCTGTCCGCACCGCGGGCCGGGGTCGCGGGGGCGCCGAGAGCGCGGAGTTCGGCCCGGGCCGCTTCGGCGCAGTGCGGGGCGCCGAAGGATTCGAACGCCTCCCGGGCGCTGTGCAGCCGGTCGCGGGCCTCCGCGCGGTGGCGGAGTCGGCGCAGTGCGCTGCCGAACAGCAGCTCCGTGCGGGCGTGCTCGAAGGGTCGGGCGCCCTCGGCGTGCAGCTCGAGCGCGGTGCGGTAGTGGTCCAGGGCGTCGGCTCCCGGGGTCAGCAGGGCGCGGCAGCGCGCGCTGAGGGCCAGTTCGTCGGCGCTGCGGACGGCGCGGGCCCACCGGTCGTAGTCGGCGTGCGCGGCGCGGGCGACGCGTGTGTCGCCGGTGCGCACGGCGGCCTCGACGTAGTGCGGGGTCGCCGAGTGGCGGACTGCGCGGTGGCCGTGTCCGGGTCCGAAGGCGGCGAGGGCGCGCAGCCGGGCCGCGGCGGGTCCGTAGCGTCCGGTGCCGAGGTCGAGGAAGGCGAGCGCCCATTGGGCGAGCGCGGCGGGCAGGCCCAGGCCGTGGGCGAGGGCGTGGGCCCTGGCCTCTGCGGCGCGCCTGCGGCACAGATCGCCGTCGCCGGTGAGCGCGGCGAACATGGCGAGGGCGGCCTGCAGATGACAGGCGCCGTTGTCCTGCCCGGTGGCGTGCGCCTGCCGTAGCGCGTCCAGCGCGGCGGCTTCGGCGGCGCGCGGTCGGCCGGTCCAGAAGTCGGCGTAGGCGCGGAACTCCAGCGCCTGCGGGACGAGGGAGGTGAGACCGCGCGTCCGGGCCGCGGCCGCCGCCCTGACAGTGGCGGTCGCGGCCCGGGGATGGTCGCCGAGCATCAGGGCGGCGACGCCGGCGTGCAGCAGATCGGTGGGGTCTCCGCCGGGGCCGCATCTGCCCGCGGTCGCCTCCAGCAGGTCACGGGCGTCCTCGTAGCGTCCGTCGACGGCGGCGGCGATCCCGCCCAGCACCCCCGGTGGCGCGACGCCCAGCTGCCGTGCCGCCGCCACCGCCTCCCGGCAGCGCCGAAGGTCGCCGGTGTAGACGGCGGCCTCGGTGGCGCGGGCCAGCAGGGGCGCCGGGTCCGCGCCTGCCGCGGCGCCCGTCAGCAGCGCGTCGAACGCCTCGGCGGCGTGGCCGGTGCGCAGGGCGAGGACGCCGGTGAGTGCGTCGGCGTCGGTGCGGGCGGCCAAGGTGCGGGAGCGGTCGGCGTCGCCGGCGTTCCAGGCGTCGGCCGCCGCGTGGGCGAGCAGACGCGAGCGTTCCCGGGGGGCCGGGCACAGCACGGCGGCGCGTTCGGCGAGGGCGGCGGCCAGGGCGGGGTCGGCGGCGGCGCGGGCCCGGTCGGCCGCGGTGGCCAGTTCCGCGGCGAGCCGTCCGGAGGGGCCCAGCGCGGCGGCTCCCCGGTGCCAGGAGCGGCGGGGCAGTTCGGCGTCGTCGTGCAGGACGCGGGCCAGCAGCCGGTGCACGTCGCGCCGGTCGTCCGGGGCGGCCGTCTCGTAGGCGGCGATACGGGTCCAGGCGTCGCGGAAGCCGACGCCGCCCGCCGTGGCGTACGCCAGGCCGGCCGTCTCGGCGGCCTCCAGCGGCCGGGTGTCGAGCCGGGCGGCGGCGACGGCGCGCAGGAAGGCGTGGGTGGCCACCGGGTACTGGTCGGCGGCGGCGAGCAGGAGCAGCAGCCGGGTGTCGTCGGGCAGGGCGCGGACCTCCCGGCGGTGGGCGCGCAGGACGTCCGGGGCCTGCTCGGCCGGGTCGGTGGGCAGGGGGTCGAGGCCGGCCGCCTGGCGCTCGGTGAGCCGGGCCGCGAGTTCGGCGGCGGCGCGCGGGTCGCCGTGCACGAGGCGCAGGGCACGCACCCGGACGCCTTCGGGCAGCGCGGCGACCGGGCGCGGACCCGCGTCCGGCGGCCTCGGTGGCGAAGTGCGGTCCAGAGGTGGGGGGTTCACCGGAGTCACCACACACATGACGTTACTGGCGGGTTACTTGAACCGTAAAGACCGGCGATATCACCGATGCGGCGCGCGTAGACCCGACCGGACACTCCTGGCAACCCCACCCGTTTCAGGAGGCATCATGCAGCGCCACAAGCGTCGCATCGCCGCGGTCCTCTCGGCCGCGGCCACTTCGCTCCTTCTGTCACTGTCCCTCTCCGCCCCCACCGCCCACGCGGCGACCCACGACCCGATCGTCTTCGTGCACGGCATCAGCAGCTCCTCGAGCAGCTGGGACGACTGGGTCGCCTACTTCAAGGCCGACGGCTACACGGCCGCCGAGCTCGACGCGTGGACGTACAGCTGGTCCCAGTCGAACGTCACCACAGCCGCGCAGCTGGCCACGGAGATCAAGAACGTGCGCGCCCGGACCGGCGCGAGCAAGGTCGACGTGGTCGTCCACTCCATGGGCGCGCTCAGCTCCCGCTACTACCTCAAGAACCTGGGGGGGACGGCTTTCGTGGACGACTTCGTCTCCGTCGCCGGCACCAACCACGGCACGTCGGTCGCCTCGCTGTGCAGCTGGCTGTACAAGTCCTGCGCCGAGATGGTCACCGGCAGCTCGTTCGTGACCGCCCTCAACTCCGGCGACGAGACGCCGGGCAGTGTCGACTACGCCGCCTACTGGTCGAACTGCGACGCGGCCGTGGACCCGGACTCCTCGGCGCTGCTGAGCGGGGCGACCAACGTGGGCGTCGGCTGCATCTCGCACGACGAGATGAACAACGACCACGGTGTCTACGCACAGGTGCGCGCCTTCGTCGAGTGACCGTCGCGGGCGGACCGGCGGGGGTGCGGCGGACCGGTACGGGGAAGGATCCGGGTAGGCCCGTCCTGCCCGGGAGGTCCCCATGCCGATACGGTCCACGGGTTCCGGCAAGATGTCCGGTGACCTGGTCCACCACCCGCTGTTCGCCCGCTGGTATCCCGCGGTCAGTTCGGCCGCGGAGACCCGTGGCGGTCTGGCGGCGGTACGTGAGCGGCTGCTGGCCGGGCTGTCCGGCCGGGTCGTCGAGATCGGCGCGGGCAACGGGCTGAACTTCGCCCACTATCCGCGCACCGTCTCGGAGGTCGTCGCGATCGAGCCGGAACGCCGCATGCGGACCCTGGCGCTGGAGGAGGCGCTGCGCGCCGGCACGCCCGTCGACGTGGTCCCGGGAACGGCGGAGGCGCTGCCGGTCAAGAGCGAGGCCTTCGACGGGGCGGTGGTGTCGCTGGTGCTGTGCAGCGTGCGGGACGTGCCGCGGGCCCTGGCCGAGCTGCGGCGGGTGCTGCGGCCCGGCGGAGAGGTGCGGTTCCTCGAGCACGGGCCGGGCGGCGGCCAGGTCATGCGGTTCACGCAGCGCGCGCTGGACCGCACCGTGTGGCCGCACCTGGCCGGCGGCTGCCGCCTCACCCGGGACACGGTCGGCGCGCTGCGGGAGGCCGGCTTCGAGCTGGGCCCCTACCGGCGCGTGCGGCTGCCCGAGAACGGGCCCCCGATGCCGTTCTCCTACTGTGTGACCGGGACCGCGTGGCGGCCCGGAACGCCCGGCTGAGGCCCCGGCCGCGCGATCGCCTCGTGGGTGACCGGTTGCGTCACCCGCTCCACTCCCGCAGCTCCCGTGCGATGTCGGCGACGGACGCCTCCCCGTTCTTCACCAGCCGGGCCAGGTCACGGACCTGTTCGGGCGAGGTGACGACCTTCAGGCCGCTGGCCACCAGATAGGCGTAGGCGACCGCGCACGCGAAGAGCGCGTTGGAGCGCTCCAGGGCGGGGACGTGGATGAGGAGCTGGAGCAGTGCGGCGGCGCGGGCCGGCGGGTCGTCGTAGACGGGGACGTCGAATATCTCCGCCTGATGGCGTGCCACGGCCGCGACCAGCGCACCCCAGTCGGTGACCTGCGGGTCCCCCGGGGTCTTCTGTTCGGCGAGCATGAGGAGCCAGGCGAGGTCGATGCGGAGGTCGCTCAAGGGTTCAGCGGCGACCTTCGCGCGTGCCGCCCTCGCGATCCGCGCCGAACTCCTCGGCGAAGAGCGCCTCGTACTGCTTCATGAAGTCGCCGGCGGCCTCGACGAAGGTGTGGCCGATCTCCCCGGCGTCCTGTCTGACCAGCTCTTCTATATAGCGGTTGACGCTCATGCCGCGGGCGGTGGCGCGCTCGCGGGCGACCTGGGCCGTGCCTTCGTCGACGCGCACGTTCAGCTGGGTCTTCGCCATACCTCGAAGCTAGCGCGGATGTGCTAGCAAGGGCAAGGGCGGGCCGGAATCGAAAAGTGATACCGGCTGTGCGGCGCATCACACTACGCTCGGCCGGGCGGTTCACCGACGAGCACCACCACCGAGCGAGGAGGCAGCCTTGTCCACCCCTGCTGCGCAGCACGCCCCCGGTCCGGCCTCGGCCGACGGGGTCGCGGCCCGCGCCCGAGGTCTGACCAAGGCGTACGGCTCCGGCGAGACGGCGGTGATCGCCCTCGACTCGGTCGACGTCGACATCGCGAGCGGCCGCTTCACCGCCGTGATGGGACCGTCCGGCTCCGGGAAGTCCACCCTCATGCACTGTCTGGCCGGCCTCGACACCGTCTCGGCCGGTCAGGTGTGGCTCGGCGGCACCGAGATCACCGGGCTGAAGGAACGGGAGCTGACCCGGCTCAGGCGGGACCGGATCGGGTTCATGTTCCAGTCGTTCAACCTGATCCCGACGCTGAACGCGGTCGAGAACATCACCCTGCCCATGGACATCGCGGGCCACAAGCCCGACCAGAAGTGGCTGGACCAGGTGATCGACACCCTCGGCCTGCGGGACCGGCTCAAGCACCGGCCCGCCCAGCTCTCCGGCGGACAGCAGCAGCGGGTGGCCTGCGCCCGGGCGCTCGCCTCCCGTCCCGAGCTGATCTTCGCGGACGAGCCCACCGGCAACCTCGACTCCCGGGCCGGGCTCGAGGTCCTCGCGTTCCTGCGGCAAGCCGTCGACGACCTCGGCCAGACGGTCGTCATGGTGACCCACGACCCGGGCGCCGCAGCCCACTCCGACCTGGTGCTCTTCCTCGCCGACGGCCGGCTGGTGGACCGGATGGAACAGCCCTCGGCTGACGCCGTGCTGGAACGCATGAAGCGCTTCGACGTGGGCCGCGCCCCACGGGCCGGCGGCGCCCTCGACGGCACTGCCGACGACCCGCCCGAGGGCAGGGCCGACGGCCTGCTCGACAGCGCCCTCGGGGAGGACTGACCCCGGTGCTGAAGGCGACCCTCAGAAGTTTCCTGGCGCACAAGGGGCGGCTGCTGCTGTCCGCGCTCGCCGTCGTCCTGTCGGTGGCGTTCGTGGCCGGCAGCCTGATCTTCTCCGACACGGTGACGCGCACCTTCGACCGGCTCTTCGCGTCCACGTCGGCGGACGTGACGGTGGAACCCGCCGACGACCTGAACTCCTCCGTGCCCACCGGCGCGGTCCAGACCCTCCCCGGGGCCCTCGCCGGTCGGCTGGCCCGGGTCGAGGGGGTCGCGTCCGCCCACGCGGACGTGAGCGTCCAGAACATCACCGTCGTCGACGGCGACAACGAGTCGGTCGGGCCGACCACCGGCGCGCCCACCGTCGCCACCGACTGGTACGTCACCGACCGCAGTCCGGTGAAGCTGACCTCCGGCCACGCCCCGCGCGGCGCCGGCGAGGCCATGCTCGACGCCGACACCGCCGACAAGAAGCACGTGCGGATCGGCGACACCCTGACGGTGATGGCCCAGCCGGGCTCGTTCAAGGTGAAGGTGGTCGGCATCGCCACCTTCACCACCACCAACCCCGGCGCGGCCCTGGTCTACCTCGACCCCGGCACCGCCGCCGCCCAGCTCCTCGGATCGGCGGACAAGGCGACCGGCATCTCCGTCGACGCGGCGCCGGGGGTGAGCGACGCGGTGCTCGAGCGGCGCGTCGTCGCCGCGCTCGGCGACGGACGGTACGAGGTGCAGACCGCCGAGGAACGGGCCAAGTCGTCGGCCGAGTCGCTGGGCGGGTTCCTCGACGTCATCAAGTACGTGATGCTCGGCTTCGCCGGGATCGCCGTCCTGGTCGGCGTGTTCCTCATCGTCAACACGTTCTCGATGCTGATCGCGCAGCGCACCCGTGAGCTGGGCCTGCTGCGCGCCCTGGGCGCGGACCGCCGCCAGGTACGGCGCTCGGTGCTCACCGAGGCGGTGCTGCTCGGGCTGGTCGGCTCCACCCTCGGGCTGGCGGCCGGCATCGGCCTCGCGGCCGGGCTGATCAAGCTCATGGGCACGTTCGGCATGAACCTCAAGACCACCGAGATGGTCGTCGGCTGGGCGACTCCGGTGTCGGCGTACGTCGTGGGCGTCGGCGTCACCTTCGTCGCCGCCTACCTTCCGGCCCGCCGCGCGGCCGGCGTCTCCCCGATGGCGGCCCTCGCGGACGCGGACATCGCGGGGGTGGGCCGCCCGCTGAAGACGCGCGCCGTGGTCGGCTCGGTCGTCGGTGCGCTGGGCGTGGCCGCGCTCGCCGGCTGCGCGGCCTCGTCGACGACGTCGTCCGCGGCGTCCCTGCTGGGCCTGGGCGTCGTCCTCACGCTGGTCGCCACGGTCATCGCCGGCCCGCTCCTGGTCCGTCCGGTGATCCGGGTCCTCGGCGGCGTCTTCCCCGCGCTGTTCGGCTCCGTCGGCCGTATGAGCCAGCGCAACGCGCTGCGCAACCCGCGCCGCACCGGGGCCACCGCCGCCGCGCTGATGGTGGGCCTCGCACTGGTGGGCGGCATGTCCGTGGCGAGCGCCTCGATGTCCAAGTCCTTCGACCAGCAGATCGACAAAACGCTCGGCGCCGACTTCGTCGTGCAGAACGCCAACTTCACACCGTTCCCCCAGGAGGTCACGGACGCCGTGCGCGGCACCGAGGGCGTCGGCCTCGTGGTGCGGCAGCGGTTCGCCCCGCTCGCCGTGCGGCTGCCCGACGGCAAGCGCGTGGAGACCACCGCCGCCGGCTACGACGACCGGGTCGACGACGTGGCGCACATCCCGTACGCCGAGGGGAACACCGCGGCCGCGCTGGCCGACGGCGCACTCGGCATGGACGTCGACTTCGCGAAGGAGCACGGCGTGCGGCTCGGCAGCGTGCTGCCGGTGGAGTTCCCCGGCGGCCGGACGACGTCGCTGAAGGTCGGCGCGCTCACCGACCAGGAGACGGGTGACGGCTTCGGCATGCAGGGCGGACTGTTCCTCGGCATCGCCGCCGTCGAGAAGTTCGTGCCCGGCGGGCAGGACTCCGCCCTGTACGTGAACGCCGGCTCCGGCACGAACGGCGAGCAGCTGCGCCCCCGGCTGGAGAAGACGCTGGACGCGTATCCGCAGGTCCAGGCGCGCGACCAGGCCGACTACAAGAAGCTGGTGCACGACCAGATCGCCGTGCTGCTGTACCTGGTCTACGCGCTGCTCGGGCTGGCGATCGTCATCGCGGTGCTCGGCGTGGTCAACACGCTGGCGCTGTCGGTGGTGGAGCGCACCCGGGAGATCGGGCTGCTGCGCGCCATCGGGCTGGGCCGGCGGCAGCTGCGCCGGATGATCCGGCTGGAGTCGGTGGTGATCGCGGTGTTCGGCGCGGTGCTGGGGCTCGCGCTCGGACTGGTCTGGGGCGTGTGCATCCAGCAGGTGCTGGAGCTGCAGGGGATGAAGGCCTTCGCCGTTCCGTGGGGCACGATCGTCGCGGTGGTCGTCGGCTCGGCGGTCGTCGGCGTCGTGGCGGCGATGCTGCCGGCCCTGCGGGCGTCCCGGATGAACGTGCTGGCGGCGATCGCGCACGAGTGACGCCGCAGACCGCCGGGGAGCGCGTCCGGATCCTGGAATTCCAGGTCCGGGCGCGTCGCCCGTGATGGGATCGCCGTATGTCTGATCTGCATATACGGGCGGCAACGCCCGAGGACCTGGACGCCGTGCTGGCCTTCTGGAAGGCCGCCGCCGAGGGCACGAGCATCAGCGACGACCGCGGCGGGGTGGAACGGCTGGTCGCCCGCGATCCCGAGGCGCTGATCCTCGCCGAGCAGGGCGGCGCGCAGGGCGTGGAGCTCGTCGGCACGGTGATCGCCGGATTCGACGGGTGGCGGTGTCATCTGTACCGGCTGGCGGTGCACCCGGAGCGCCGCCGTCAGGGCATCGGCACGGCGCTGCTCGCCGCCGCGGAGGAGCGGTTCGTGCGGCTCGGCGGTCGGCGCGGGGACGCGATGGTGCTCACCCGCAACGAGACGGCGCATCATGCCTGGCGCGCCGCGGGGTACGCGCCCGAAGAGAAGTGGCGGCGCTGGGTCAAGCCGCTCACCGGCTGACCCGGAGCCCGACCGGACCGCTTTGCCGATCCTTTACCCTTAGGGGTCGTGCGGATCACCCGCACGCCCCCCGACGACCTCATGAAAGGTGTGAGCGTCCGCCCATGGGCGAGCCTCCCCGCACACGTTCCCGTGCACGCTCCGCAACCCGCACGCGTTCCCGCGCCCGTTGTCGCGCGCTCCGTCCCGCACTGCCCGATCCTGGGACGGAGGAGACCCGATGACCGAAGTGCTGCTGCTCCTGGTGGCGATCCTGCTGTCGTTCGCGTGCGGCGCCTTCGTCGCCGCCGAGTTCTCGTTGACCACGGTCGAGCGCAGCGAGCTGGAGCGGGCGGTGGAGCGCGGCGAACGCGGCGCGGCCGGAGCGCTCAAGGCGGTGCGCAACCTCACCTTCCAGCTCTCCGGCGCCCAGCTCGGCATCACCGTCACCAACCTGGTGGTCGGCATGCTGTCCGAGCCGTCGATCGCCAAGCTGATCGCAGGACCACTGGAATCGCTCGGCATGTCCGCCTCCACGTCGAGCTCCGTCGCGCTGGTGCTGGGCACGGCCCTGTCGACCGTGTTCCTGATGGTCGTCGGCGAGCTGGTGCCGAAGAACTGGGCGATCTCCTCACCGCTCGCGGTGGCCAAGAGCGTGGGCAACGCACAGCGCTGGTTCAGCGCCGCCTTCCGGCCCTTCATCAGCCATCTCAACGACACCGCGAACCTCATCGTGCGCCGCTTCGGCGTGGAGCCCACCGAGGAGCTCGTCGCCGCCCGAGGTCCCCAGGAGCTCGCGGCCCTGGCCCGGCACTCCGCCCGGGAGGGCGCTCTGGAGGCGGACACCGCGGAGCTGTTCGTGCGCACGCTGAACCTGGCCGACCTCATGGCGGAGAACGTGATGACCCCGCGCGTACAGGTCATCGCCCTCGACGCGACGGCGACCTGCGAGGACGTGGCCAACGCGACCCGGGCGACGGGTCTGTCCCGCTTCCCCGTCTACCGCGGGAACCTCGACTCGGTGGTGGGGACCGCGCACATCAAGGACGCGCTGGCGGTGCCCGCCGGGCGACGCGCGCGCGTGCCCGTCGCCGAGATCATGCGCGACCCCTTCCTCGTCCCCGAGTCGCTCACCGTGGACAGGCTGCTGGACCGGCTGTCCGGCAAGCGGACGATGGCCGTCGTCATCGACGAGTACGGCGGGACCGCGGGCGTGGCGACGCTGGAGGACATCGTCGAGGAGGTCGTCGGCGAGGTCCGCGACGAACACGACCCGCACGAGACGTCCGAACTGGCGCACGCGGGCACCGACGACGACGGCCGCGCCCTGTACTCGGCCGACGGCGCCGCCCGCACCGACCAGCTCGCGCGCGTCGGCCTGCACGCGCCCGAGGGACCGTACGAGACGCTGGCCGGGCTCGTGGCCACCGAGCTGGGCCGGATACCGGCCGTCGGCGACACCGTCGAGATCGCCGGCTGGCGGATGGACGTGGTGGACGCCTCCGGCCGCCGGGCCGCGCGCGTGCTGCTGCACGCCCCGCTCGCCGACACCCACGTGGAAGGGGCCGGGCAGTGACCGCCGTCCAGTTGCTCATCGGGCTGGCGACCCTCGTCGTCAACGCGTTCTTCGTCGGGGCCGAGTTCGCGCTGATCTCGGTCCGCCGCTCCCAGATCGAGCCGTACGCCGAACAGGGCGACCGGCGCGGGCGCAGCGTGCTGTGGGGTCTGGAGCACGTGTCCGCGCTGATGGCCGCGGCACAGCTCGGCATCACGCTGTGCACGCTGGTCCTCGGCGTGGTCGCCGAGCCGGCCATCGCGCACCTGCTGGAGCCGGTGTTCCACGCTGTCGGCGTGCCCGAGGGCGCCGGACACGCGGTGTCCTTCGTGATCGCGCTGGCGGCCGCCACCTATCTGCACATGCTGCTCGGCGAGATGGTGCCGAAGAACATCGCGCTCGCCGAGCCGGTGCGCAGCGCCCTGCTGCTGGGACCGCCGCTGGTCACGCTCGCCCGGGCGCTGCGGCCTGTCATCTTCGCCGTCAACGCCTTCGCCAACGGGCTGCTGAAGCTGCTGCGGATCGAGACGAAGAACGAGGTCACCGCGACCTTCTCGGACGCGGAGCTGGCGCAGATCGTCCGGGACGCCGGCGAGGCGGGCCTCATCGACGACCGTGCCCAGGAGCGCCTGCACGACGCCCTGGAACTGGGCCGCCGCCCGGTGCGGGACGTCGTCCTGCCGCTGGAACGCGTCGTCTACGCGCGCGTGGGCGTCACTCCGGAGGGGCTGGAGGAGCTGGCGGCGGCGTCCGGGTTCTCCCGTTTCCCGGTGGTGGACGAGGGCCGCCGGATCGTCGGCTACCTGCACGTGAAGGACGCGCTGGACGCCTCACCGCGGGACCAGGCGTTCCGGCTGCAGGACATGCGGGCCATCGCGCGCGTGCGGGAGACGACCCCGCTGGACGACGTCCTCACCGCGATGCGGGGCAGCCGGACGCATCTGGCGGCCGTGCTCGGCTCCGACGGCAGGCTGGCCGGCCTGGTCACCATGGAGGACGTGCTCCAGGAGCTGTTCGGACAACGGGCGTAGTCGTCCTCTCGCTCACGGGCACGGAGGCCGGCCTCCCCAGGGAGGCCGAGCCCCGGGAAAGCCCGCGCCGCCGGGCCGGAGGTGGAGGCTAACCGTCCGATCGACGACCTGCCCCCGGCGGACCGACCTCCGGGCGCCCGACCGCCGGGGACAGGGGGCCGGGGACCGGGGGCCGGCGTCCCGGGACGGCATCCGACCGACCGACGGGTATGAGACTCGGGCTACCATCGGTGTCGCCATGCAGACGAACACCATTCCCCCGTACTCCAGCCTGGTCGCCGTCGGCGACTCCTTCACCGAGGGCATGTCGGACCTGCTGCCCGACGGCTCCTACCGAGGCTGGGCAGACCTCCTCGCCGCGCGGATGGCCGTCCGCGCCCCCGGCTTCCGGTACGCCAACCTCGCGGTGCGCGGCAAGCTGATCGGACAGATCGTCGACGAACAGGTGCCGGTGGCCGCCGCGATGGGCGCGGACGTGATCACCCTGGTCGGCGGTCTCAACGACACCCTGCGCCCCACATGCGACATGGGCCGGGTCAAGGGCCTGCTGACCGAGGCCGTGGAGCGGCTGGCCCCGTCCTGCAAGCAGCTCGTGCTGATGCGCAGCCCGGGCCGGCAGGGACCCGTCCTGGAGCGCTTCCGGCCGCGTATGGAGGAGCTGTTCGTGTGCGTCGAAGAGCTGGCGGAGCGGCACGGCGCGCTCGTCGCCGACCTGTACGGCGCTCCCTCGCTCAGCGACCCGCGCATGTGGGACGTCGACCGGCTGCACCTGACGTCGGAGGGCCACCGCCGGGTCGCCGAGGCGGTCTGGCAGACCCTCGGGCACGAGGCCGAGGACGCCGACTGGCATCTGCCGATGCCGGCCACCCTGCCCCCGGGCTGGGCCGCCCGGCGCGTCGCGGACGCACAATTCGCCCGGCAGTACCTGCTGCCGTGGATAGGCCGCCGGCTGACGGGCCGGTCCTCCGGGGACGGCCTGCCGCCCAAGCGCCCCGATCTCCTGCCGTACGAGAGCCAGGCGTAGGCGGACGATGCCCGTCCGCGCGCGGGCGTGAGTCGGCCCCATGCGCGGGCGCGACGCCTGTCCGCGCGGAGGGTGACGTCCGTCCGCGCGGCGGGAGTGACGCCGGTCTCGTAGGTTCCGCTGAACCGGACCGCTGCGCCGACCTGCACGAAGCGCCAGTAGAATCCCTCCACGTGACTTCCGCTGCCGCCGCCAAGCCCCGCATCCCCAACGTCCTCGCCGGACGCTACGCCTCCGCCGAGCTCGCCACGCTCTGGTCCCCCGAGCACAAGGTGAGGCTGGAGCGTCAGCTCTGGCTCGCCGTGCTGAAGGCCCAGAGGGACCTCGGGATCGAGGTGCCGGACACCGCGATCGCCGACTACGAGCGTGTCCTCGACACCGTCGACCTCGCCTCGATCGCCGAACGCGAGAAGGTCACGCGCCACGACGTGAAGGCCCGCATCGAGGAGTTCAACGACCTCGCCGGGCACGAGCAGGTCCACAAGGGCATGACGTCCCGCGACCTCACGGAGAACGTCGAGCAGCTGCAGATCCGTCTGTCGCTGGAGCTGGTCCGCGACCGCGCGGTGGCCGTCCTCGCCCGGCTGGGCAAGCTGGCCGGCGAGTACGGCGAGCTGGTCGTGGCCGGCCGCTCCCACAACGTGGCCGCCCAGGCCACCACGCTCGGCAAGCGGTTCGCCACTGCCGCAGACGAGCTGCTCGTGGCGTACGGCCGGGTCGAGGAGCTGCTGGAGCGCTACCCGCTGCGCGGCATCAAGGGCCCGGTCGGCACCGCGCAGGACATGCTGGACCTGCTGGGCGGCGACGCCGCGAAGCTGGCCGAGCTGGAGGACCGGATCGCCGGTCATCTGGGCTTCGCGCAGGCCTTCACCTCCGTCGGCCAGGTCTACCCGCGCTCGCTGGACTACGAGGTCGTGACCGCGCTGGTGCAGCTCGCGGCGGCTCCCTCCTCGCTGGCGAAGACGATCCGGCTGATGGCCGGGCACGAGCTGGTGACCGAGGGCTTCAAGCCCGGCCAGGTCGGCTCCTCCGCCATGCCGCACAAGATGAACACCCGCTCCTGCGAGCGCGTCAACGGCCTGATGGTCATTCTGCGCGGCTACGCGTCGATGACCGGCGAGCTGGCGGGCGACCAGTGGAACGAGGGCGACGTGTCCTGCTCGGTGGTGCGCCGGGTCGCGCTGCCGGACGCGTTCTTCGCACTGGACGGCCTGCTGGAGACCTTCCTGACGGTGCTCGACGAGTTCGGGGCGTTCCCGGCCGTCGTCGCACGGGAGCTCGACCGCTACCTGCCGTTCCTCGCCACCACGAAGGTGCTGATGGGCGCCGTGCGCGGGGGCGTCGGCCGTGAGGTGGCGCACGAGGCGATCAAGGAGAACGCCGTGGCCTCGGCGCTGGCGATGCGGGAGCAGGGCACCGAGCGCAACGAGCTGCTGGACAAGCTGGCCGCCGACGAGCGCCTGCCGCTGGACCGCGCCCAGCTGGACGCGCTCATGGCCGACAAGCTGTCGTTCACGGGCGCCGCGGCAGCCCAGGTGGCCGCGGTCGTGGGCCGGGTCGAGGAGATCGTGAAGCAGCGCCCCGAGGCGGCCGGATACACGCCCGGAGCGATCCTCTGACGCGCTTCACCCAGGCCGAGCTGGAGGCCGCCCGCGACCGTCTCGTTCCGGACGTCGTCGCGGACGGTCTCCGCGTGCTGTTCTGCGGCATCAACCCGGGCCTGATGACGGCGGCCACCGGCCACCACTTCGCCCGCCCGGGCAACCGCTTCTGGCCGGTGCTGCACCTGTCAGGCTTCACTCCGCGGCTGCTGAAGCCCGCGGAGCAGGAGGAGCTGCTCGCCTTCGGGCTGGGCATCACCAACGTGGTGGCCCGGGCGACCGCACGGGCGGACGAGCTCACGGCGCAGGAGTACCGGGACGGCGGGCGGCTGCTCGCGGACAAGGTGGCACTGCGGGAACCCCGGTGGTTGGCCGTGGTGGGCGTGACCGCGTACCGGGCGGCGTTCGAGGACCGCAAGGCCGTGGTGGGCCCGCAGGAGCGGCGCATCGGCGACACCCGCGTGTGGGTGCTGCCCAACCCCAGCGGGCTGAACGCGCATTGGACCACCGCGACGATGGCGCAGGAGTTCGCACGGCTGCGGCTGGCGGCGGCGGAAGACTGACGGCCTTCAGAGCCGGCCGGGCACTCGCCGGGGTGCGCCGCGCCGAGTACGATCCGCCCAACACGCGCACGAGCTGGGAGGACGGACGTTGGGGCGGCTGACCGGCGGGGACCCCTCGCTGCTGCGAAGGATCAATTCCGCGGTGGTGCTGCACGCACTGCGTGCCGCGGACTGCGCGACGCTCACCGAGATCACCCGCGTCACCGGGCTGTCCCGGCCGACGGTGGAGGGGGTCGTCGAGGATCTGATCGCGGCGGGGCTCGTCGTCGAGAAGGCCGCTGACGAGAGCGTCGCCCGCCGACAGGGGCGGCCCGCGCGACGGTTCCGGTTCCGGGCGGAGGCGGGGCATCTGCTGGGTCTGGAGATCGGGTCCCACCGGGTGGCCGCGCTGCTGTCCGACCTGGACGGCCGTGTGCTGGGCGCCCAGGCCAGGGACGTCGACGAGGCGGCTCCGGCCGACGAGCGGCTGGAACGGCTGCGCACGGCGGTGGCGGAACTGCTGCGCCGGGCCGGCGTCCCGCGCAGTTCGCTGCGGGCGGTCGGGGTCGGCACGCCCGGGATCGTGGAGGCGGACGGCACGATCCGGCTGGGCACCGCGCTGCCCGAGTGGACGGGGCTGCGCCTCGGCGAGCGGCTGAGCCGTTCGTTCAAATGCCCGGTGCTGGTGGAGAACGACGCCAACGCCGCCGCCGTGGCCGAGCACTGGAAGGGTTCGGCCACCGAGTCCGACGACGTCGTCTTCGTGCTGGCCGGGCTGAGCCCCGGGGCCGGCGCGCTGATCGGGGGGCGGCTGCACCGCGGGTACGGCGGCGCGGCCGGGGAGATCGGCGCGCTGCATCTGCTGGGCCGCGAGGTGACCCCGGAGACGCTGTTGTCCACGACGGACGAGCCGCTCCATCCGCTGGACGAACAGGCCGTCGCGAAGGTGTTCGCGCAGGCCCGGGGAGGCGACCTGCGGGCCCGGGCGGCGGTGGACCGCTTCATCCAGCGGCTGGTGCACGACGTGGCCGCGCTGGTGCTGGCGCTGGACCCGGAGCTGGTCGTGGTCGGCGGCTGGGCGGCCGGCCTGGACGGCGTGCTGGAGCCACTGCGCGCCGAGTTGGCACGCTACTGTCTGCGGCCGCCGAGCGTGGCCCTGTCGATGCTCGGGGAGGCGGCGGTGGCGACGGGGGCGCTGCGGCTCGCCCTCGATCACGTGGAGGAGCAGTTGTTCGCCGTGGAGGGCACGGTCACGGCGCGGCGGTGAGCCTCAGCTCGGTGGGCCTTCACCCGGCGCGGCGGGGGGTGCCTTCACCCGGCGCGGCGGCGGGCCTTCACCCGGCGTGCCGTCCGTGACGGGTGGAACGCCGAGCGCCCCGGAGGAGTTCCGGGGCGCCGGGCTTCGCGGCTGCGCGACCGCCGTACGGCTTTCGCGGGCGGACGGTGGCTTGCACAGGCGACCGGTCGCTCTTGCGGGCGGCCGGTGGCGTTCGCGCGGTGGTCGGGGCGGGCGCGCCGCAGGCTGTTCAGGGAGCCTGCGGCACGCGGCCCGCGGTGCACGCGGCGCTCAGGAGGCCTCCTGCTCCGGACCGTGGTGTATCTCCACGCCGCCGGACGCGCCGAACGTCAGCCGGCAGGTGTCCGCGCGGTACGTGGCCACGGAGAGCGCGGCGGTACGGCCCTCGGCGAAGTAGCGGGTCGTGACGACGAGGACGGGCGCGCCGGGTAGCCGGTCGAGTTCCCTCGCGTCGTCCGCGCGCGCCGAGCCCAGTTCCACGGCGCTGTCCTGGCCCTGCAGTTCGAGGCGGTGCAGCTCGCGCAGCACCGCACGCGCGCGTGCGGCCTCGGACGGGCCGTCGATCGCACTGAGGTCGGGCGCCGACGTCTGCGGGACGTACAGCAGCTCGGCGGCGACGGGCTGACCGTGCGACACGCGCGAGCGGCGCACGATGTGCACGCTCTGCTCGCGCGGGGTCTCCAGGGCGGCGGCGACGGCCGCGGGCGGCACCGCGAGCGTGCAGCCGACGGCCTGCCAGGCGTCCTCCCCCGCGCCCGGCCAGACCCGCTGCTCCGTTCCGACGGCGACGCCCATCCGGGGCGGCGCGACGGTGGTGCCGACACCTCGGCGGCGCTGCAGCCGGCCCTCCAGCTCGAGCTGCTCCAGGGCCTGACGGAGTGTCGCGCGGGCGACGCCGAAGCGGGCGGCCAGCTCACGTTCGTTGGGCAGGATCTCGCCCACGGCGAACTCGGAGTCGAGCGCTTCGCTGAGCACGGTCTTGAGATGCCAGTATTTCGGTTCCGGCACCGATTCCAGTTGCGTGGTCCCCACCCTGTCCTCCGCAATCGCCGTGGTCCTGCGGCGTTTTCGCGCCCTTGTTTATTAAAGGTTGTTTTACTTCTCTCGCGACCATAGGACGGGCCCCACCCTTGGTCAATACCAATCCTCCAACCCTGTCGCCACTAAGGGGAAAGCGCTCGCTACACGTCCGGAATGACAGGGTTCGCTCAAAGGGCTACCCGCCGGTAGCAATTGCTGACAAGCTGTCTACGGCGTCCGACGGCCCGCTGCCAGAACGAGGAGCTCCCATGACCGCCACCGTCTCCTTCACGGTCCCCTCCCCCGAGGGGCCACTGCCCGTCACGGTCTCCTACGCGCGCGTGGGCCGCGGCGAGCCGCTCCTCCTGCTGCACGGCATCGGGCATCACCGCCAGGCCTGGGACCCGGTCGTGGACATCCTGGCCGCCGAACGCGATGTGATCGCCGTGGACCTGCCCGGCTTCGGCGTCTCCCCCGCCCTGCCGGACGGGCTCGCCTACGACCTGCCCACCACGGCCGCCGTGTTCGGCGCCTTCTGCGAGGCGCTGGAACTGGACCGCCCCCATGTGGCGGGGAACTCGCTCGGCGGACTGCTCGCCCTGGAACTCGGCCGCGAGAAACTCGTACGGTCCGTCACGGCGCTGTCCCCGGCCGGGTTCTGGTCGGAGGCCGAGCGGCGCTACGCCTTCGGCGTCCTGGTCACGATGCGGCAGATCTCCCGTCGGCTGCCGCTGCCCCTCGTCGAGCGCCTGGCACGCACGGCCGCCGGCCGCACGGCCCTCACCAGCACCATCTACGCCCGCCCCGGCCGCCGCTCACCCGAGGCCGTGGTCGCCGAGACGCTGGCCCTGGCCCAGGCCACCGGGTTCGACCAGACGCTGCGCGCCGGCACCACCGTCCGGTTCACCGACGACCTGCCCGGCATCCCGGTCACCGTCGGCTGGGGCGCCCGCGACTGGCTGCTCGTGCGCCGGCAGGGCGTCCGCGCCAAGCAGGTCATCCCGGCCGCCCGCCTCGTGCGGCTGCCCGGCTGCGGCCACTGCCCGATGAACGACGACCCGGCACTCGTCGCGCGCGTGATCCTCGACGGCAGCCGCTGAACCTCCGCGGGCGCGCGACAGGGCGCCCGCGCCCACCGTGACGCCGGCCCCGACCAGGGCGCTCCCCACAGCCTGGACGGGCCCGTACGAGCCGGTTCCCACGAGCGGGGCGGTGCAGGCGGCCGCCACCGGGATGAGACCCGAGAAGAGCGTGGCGCGCTCCGCGCCGATCCGCTGGATGCCCATGTACCAGCACACGAAGCCGACGACGGTGACGGCCGCCGACTGCCACAGCAGCGCGGCGGCCTCCCCGCCGTCCGGCCGTCGCAGCCACCCGCCGCCGTCGAGCACCAGTCCGACGGCCGTCGACTCGACCGTGGCGAGAGCGCACACCGTGGCGGACAACAGCCTGGGTCCCAGCAACCGCAGACCGGGCACGGCGAGCACCGCGAAGCCGACCTCCCCGGCCAGCGCGCACACCGACCAGCCGAGCCCCGCGGCGTCCGTCCGGCCCCAGCCCTGCACCGTGAACGCGCCGACGGCGACCAGCGTCGCCCCGTACAGCACCTCGCGCCGGGGCCGACGCCCCTCCACCACCGGCGCCACGACGGCCACCACGAGCGGTGCGCAGCCCACGAGGACGCCGGGCACGGCCGGTTCCGCGGAGCGTTCGGCGGCCAGCACGGCGAGGTTGAAGCCGACCGCCCCGACGGCCGCGAGCAGCGCGAGCCGCACCCACAGGCGCGGGGAGAGCGTGCGCAGCCGGGCTCCCGCGCCCGCCCCGGAAAGAGGCACGAGCAGCAGACAGGCGAGGCCGTAGCGCAGGGCCTGGCCGCCCGCGTAGGGATAGGCGCCGAGGACGCTGTTGGCGGTGAAGGATCCTCCGACGAGGACGCAGGCGAGCGCCGCGAGCAGCGACCCGCGCAGAGCGGTGACGTTCATGGAATCCGACGCTAGGAGCGGCGGCGGCACGGTTTAAGGTCCACTTCCATGACGTCATCGGGGACCGATCCCGAAGGGCCCTCGCCGTCGGCGGCCTGGGAGGTGCTGCTGCCGGCCGCTTCCGCCCCGGCCCGCGCGCGTGGCCGCGCCCTCCAAGCCGCGCTGCGGGACGCGGTGCGCTCCGGGCTGCTCGCGCAGGGCGCCCGCCTGCCGTCCAGCCGGGACCTGGCCGCCGATCTCGGGGTCTCGCGCGGGCTCGTCACGGAGGCGTACGAACAGCTGACGGCCGAGGGGTACCTGCGCAGCGGGCGCGGAGCGGGCACCTGGGTGGGCGGCGCCGTCCGGGCCGCCCGGCCGCGCGCGCGTGACCTCGCTCCGCGCCCACCGGGCGCACGCGCCGACTTCGTGCCGGGGACGCCGGACCTGTCGCTGTTCCCGCGCGCCGCGTGGGGCGCCGCACATCGGGCCGTCCTGGCCGACCTGCCGCACCACCAGCTGGGCTATCCGGACCCGCGCGGGCTGCCCCGGCTGCGCCTCGCGCTCGCCGAACTCCTCGCCCGCCGCCGGGGCGTGGTCGCCGACCCCGAGCGCCTCGTGATCGTCTCCGGCGTCGCGCAGGCGAGCGCGCTGCTCGGCCTCGCCCTGCACGCGCGCGGGACGGCCGCCGTCGGCGTGGAGGACCCCGGCAGTCCCCAGCACAGCGCCCTGTACGCGGGGGCGGGCGTCCGGGCCGTCCCCCTGCCGCTGGACGACGAGGGTCTGGCCATGGACCCGCTCCGGTCGTCGGGCGTACGGGCCGTGGTGACGACGCCGGCGCACCAGTTCCCCACCGGGATCGCGTACTCCGCGCGGCGGCGCGCCGAGCTGCTGGACTGGGCGAGGTCGGTGGACGGCTTCGTCCTCGAGGACGACTACGACGGCGACTTCCGCTACGACCGCGCCCCCGTGGGCGCCCTGCAGGGCCTGGACCCCGAGCGCGTGGCCTACGCCGGGTCGGTTAGCAAGTCCCTCGCGCCGGGACTGCGCCTCGGCTGGCTGCTGGTGCCCGAGGCGCTGGCCGAGGCGGTCGTCGAGCGCAAGCGGACGACGGATCTGGGCCATCCCGCGCTCGACCAGGCGCTGTTCGCCCGGTTCGTGGAGCGCGGTGACTACGACCGCCAGTTGCGCCGCTGCCAACGCGCCTACCGCGAGCGGCGGGACGCCGTCGTGAACGCGCTCCGTGAGCACTTCCCCGGGGCGCGGGTGTCGGGCGTCGCGGCGGGGCTGCACGCCATCGCCGAACTCCCGCAGCGCTACGGACCGCAGGAGCGGTTCCTCGCACGGGCGGCCGCCGCGGGCGTCTACGTCCGCGCCCTGGACCAGTACGCCCACACGCGCGTGCCGCACGACGGGTCGCTACGCCTCGTGCTGGGCTACGCACACCTGTCGCCCTCGCGCATCCTGGACGGCGTACGCCTCATGGCGCAGGCCGTCGCCGACGGGTGACGCGCGGGAGCGCGCGGACCGCGGCCTTGCGCGCGCGTCCCGCTGTTCATCCGCGGTTTCCGTGTGCGCTGCGGGGCCCGCGTAGGTCTGTCGGTGCACCGGCCGGTTCCCGTCCCAGGAGGCCCTTCATGTCGCACCGTCCATTTCCGGGTCGCCGCAGCGTCCTGCGCGGTTCGCTCGCCGCGTCCGCGGCCCTGACCCTGCCCGCCGCGGTCGGCGCGGCGCCCGCACTCGCGTTGTCCGGGCGGCCCAGGGCGGCCTGGGGCGTGCAGAGCGGGGATGTGACGTCCGACTCCGGGCTGGTGTGGGTGCGGTCCGACCGTCCGGCGCGGATGATCGTCGAGACCGCGGCCACCGAGTCGTTCCGCGGCGCCCGCCGCCTGCACGGTCCGCTGCTCGGCGCGGGCACGGACTTCACCGGCGCCGTCCGGCTGCACGGGCTGCCGGCCGGCGAGCAGATCCACTACCGCGTGCTGCTCGCCGACCCGGACGACCCGCGCCGCACCGGTGAGCCGGTGACCGGCGCCTTCCGCACCGTGCCCCAGCGGCGCCGGCGCGGGGTGCGCTTCCTGTGGTCCGGGGATCTCGCCGGCCAGGGCTGGGGCATCAACCCCGACCTCGGCGGCTACCGCATCTTCGACGCGATGGCACGGCTCGACCCCGACTTCTTCCTGTGCAGCGGCGACAACATCTACGCCGACGGCCCGCTGACGGCGACGCAGGCGCTGCCCGACGGCACTCTGTGGCGCAACGTCACCACCGAGGAGAAGTCGAAGGTCGCCGAGACCCTCGCCGAGTTCCGCGGGAACTTCCGCTACAACCTGCTCGACGAGAACCTGCGCCGCTTCAACTCCCAGGTGCCGTCCATCGTCCAGTGGGACGACCACGAGGTCCGCAACAACTGGTACCCGGGCGAGGTCGTCGCCGACTCCGACCCCCGCTACACGCAGAAGAGCGTCGACGTGCTCGCCGGGCGCGCGCGGCGGGCGTTCAGCGAGTACTTCCCGATCTCGACGCTGCGTCCGGGCGCCCGGGAGGGCCGGGTCCACCGGGTCGTGCGCCACGGGCCCCTCCTCGACGTGTTCGTGCTGGACATGCGGACGTACCGCAACGCCAACTCGCCCGACAACCAGACCACGGACCCGCAGGGCATCCTGGGCGCCGAACAACTGGCCTGGCTCAAGCGTGAGTTGTCGCGGTCGCGCGCGGTGTGGAAGGTGATCGCCGCCGACATGCCGCTGGGCCTGGTCGTGCCGGACACCACCGAGGGCCGGCCGAACATCGAGGCCGTGGCGCAGGGCGACCCGGGCGCGCCGCTGGGCCGTGAGCTGCAGATCGCCGAACTTCTGCGGTACGTCAAGCACCGGCGGATCACCGGGACGGTGTGGCTGACGGCCGACGTGCACCACACCTCGGCGCAGCACTACCAGCCGTCGCGGGCCGCGTTCACCGACTTCGAGCCGTTCTGGGAGTTCGTCTCCGGGCCCCTCAACGCGGGCGCCTTCCCCGCCGCCGCGCTGGACGGCACGTTCGGACCGGAGCGGGTGTTCGTGAAGGCGCCGACCGCGGCGAACGTGTCCCCCGCGGGCGGCTACCAGTTCTTCGGCGAGGTCGACATCGACGGCGACAGCGCGGAGTTGACCGTGCGGCTTCGCGAGCAGGACGGCTCCGTTCTCTTCACGAAGGTGCTGCGGCCGGGGCTGGTCGGGCAGTAGCCCACCGTCCCGTAGCCTCGGACCTGTGCCGCGCATCGGCGTCATCCCCCGGTGCGCGGTCTCTCGTCGCGGCCGGCCCCGGCGCCGGGCGTGCCGCCGGCGTCGTCGGGCAGGCGGCGGGCTTCCCGCCCGCCGCCTGCGTGCCGCGGATTGCACGCCCAGGAGTGATGCAAGGCTCAACAAAACGGGCATTAGCATCCTTTACCCGTCAGTCACACACCGTTCGTGATCACGCAACACAGTTCCTCCACAGTGGCTGCATGACTCGAGACCTGACTGATGTGATGCGCGCGCGGCGCGGACGCCCGGTGCACCACTGGCGGCGGGACGTGGTGGAACTCGCCGCGCTCTTCACCGCCGTAGCGGTGGCCGACGGAGTGGCGAACATGGTGGGCCACGGTCCGGACGGCCCGGTGCTGCTGTCGGTGTCGGCGGCCGCGCTCGTCGCCACGGCCGGGTTCCACACCTGGTGGGCACGCCGCCACGGCCATGCGCCGCCCGCCGGCGATACCGGTGCCCGGCCGCGCTCCGAGGAGCCGCAGGCCGGGCCGTCCGCGCTCCCCTCGCCGGTCGACGAGGAGAGCACCCTGTGGCGGATGCGGACGACGGTGCAGGACGCCCCGGGGTCACTGGCCGCGCTCTGCGCGGCGCTCGCGGGGCGCCGGGTGGACATTCTGAGCCTGCAGACGCACCCGCTGGGCGAGGACACCGTGGACGAGTTCCTGCTGCGGGCCCCCGGCGGGCTCGCGGCGGGCGAGATCAGCCGTGCCGTGGCGCTGGGGGGCGGCCGCGACACGTGGATCGAGCGGGCCGACGCCCACGATCTGGTGGACGCGCCGACGCGGGTCCTCGGGCTGGCCACCCGTACCGCCCTCGATGCCGCAGAACTGCCGCTCGCGCTGCGGCAGTTGCTCGGCCGCTGCACGATCCGCTCGCTGCCCGCGGCGGCGGGCGGAGCCGGGGCCGCGGACGTGCCGCCGGAAGGCGCGCTGGAGGACACCGTGATGCGTCTGCCCGCGCCGGACGGCGGTGTGATCACGGTGGAGCGGCCGTATCTGCCGTTCACCCCGACCGAGTTCGCCCGCGCGCGTGCGCTGGTGGAGCTGGACGCCCGGCTCGGTCCGCGGATCCCGCACGGCCAGGACGTCCTGACGCTGTCCGAGGGCGAGGACATCACCGTGCGCAGGGCGGACACCGGTGACGTCGCGGCGGCGAAGGAGATGCACGAGCGATGCTCGGCGCGCACGCTCGGAATGCGCTACCACGGGCCGGTCGGCGACGCGGACCGCTACCTCAACCATCTGCTCAGCCCGCGCTTCGGCCGCACCCTCGCCGTGCAGACGCGGTCGGGCCGCATCGTCGGCCTCGGCCACCTGCTGTGGGACGGTGACGAGACGGAGGTCGCGCTGCTCGTCGAGGACGGCTGGCAGCGGCGCGGCATCGGCGCCGAACTGCTCGGCCGGCTGGTCGCGATGGCCCGGGAGGCGGACTGCGGGAGCGTGTACGCCGTGACGCAGGCCTCCAACACCGGCATGGTCGCCGCGATGCGCGGCCTCGGACTGCCCCTCGACTACCAGATCGAGGAGGGCACCCTGGTCGTCACCGCCCGGCTGGAGAAGGCCGCAGCGGCACGGGGGACGTCGGAGCAGCGCTACGAGGAACGCGTCCGACGCGACTGAACGTCCGTCCGCGAGCGATGAACGACGGGAGCCCGACGCCGGACAGCGATGAACGACGGGAGCCCGACGCCGGACACGGACGCCTGACGCGGACACCTGACTGCGGACACCTGACACAGACGCCGGACGGTGACGCCGGACACGACAAGGCAGCACGTATGACGAGCGGCCCGGGGGTGCATGCCGCCGGGCCGCTCTCACACGGTCACACCGCGGCCGTGCCCCGCAGGGGCCGGGGAGCCGGCGCCCCCAGCCGTTCGTCCCGGCCCTCCGCTTCCCCTTCGCGGACCGGGCCGCTTCCGTCGAGCGCCGCGTCCAGATCCCCCCACAGGTCCTCGACGTCCTCGAGACCGACCGACAGCCGCAGCAGCCGGTCGCTCACGCCCGCGCCCCGGCGTTCCGCCGCGTCGACGATCCGGTGGCTGATCGACGCCGGGTGCTGGATGAGCGTGTCCACGCTCCCGAGGCTCACCGCCGGGGTGATCAGACGGACGCCGGCGATCACCGCGTGCGGGTCGCCGTCGACCTCGAAGGCGACCATCGCGCCGCCGATCCGCGGATAGTGCACGCGGGCGACCCGCGGGTCCGCCGCCAGCCGGCGGGCAAGCTCGGCGGCGGTCGCGGAGGCCGCCCGCACCCGCACCGGAAGCGTCGCCAGGCCGCGCAGCAGCAGATACCCGGCCAACGGATGCAGCACGCCGCCGGTGGCGAAACGTATCTGCCGCAGCTGCCCCGCGAACTCCTCGTCGCAGGCGACGACACCGCCGAGCACGTCCCCGTGGCCGCCGAGGTACTTGGTGGCGCTGTGCAGGACCAGTCGCGCGCCCTGCTCCGCCGGCCGCTGGAGCACCGGCGTGGCGAAGGTGTTGTCGGCGAGCAGCGGAACCGAGCCGCAGGCGTGCGCGACCGCCCGCAGATCGACCTCGGCGAGCGTCGGGTTGGCGGGCGACTCGACCATGACCAGCCCGGTGTCGGGGCGCAGCGCGTCCGCGATCCCCGCGGGGTCGGTCCAGGTGACCTCCGATCCGAGCAGCCCTGCCGTCAGCAGATGGTCGCTGCACCCGTAGAGCGGGCGCACGGCCACGACGTGCCGCAGCCCGGCCGAGGCGCGCGCGAGCAGCACCGCGGTCAGCGCCGCCATCCCGCTGGCGAAGGCGACCGCGCTTTCGGCGCCTTCGAGGCGGGCCAGCGCCGTCTCGAAGCGGGCCACCGTCGGATTGCCCAGCCGTCCGTAGACGGGCGGGCCGTCCGGCTCCGCCCCGGTCGCGGCGAACGCGTCGATGCGGGCGGCCTCGGCGCGGCTGTCGTAGGAGGGGTAGGTGGTGGACAGGTCGATCGGCGGGGCGTGCAGGCCCTGCCCGGCCAGGTCGTCCCGTCCGGCGTGCACGGCCTCGGTGGCCAGTGCCCGGGCGCGTGCGCGGGGCGCTCCGTACGTGCGTACTCCGTCGTACGCGTGCGTGCTCGCAACGGTTGAGTCCATGGACGGCAGAGTGAACATCGGACGGGTGATCGGATCCAGACTCCGTGCTACGTTCGGCCGATGGCCGAATCCGTCGTACTGGACCCGGTCGATCTCCAGCTGCTGCGGCTGCTGCAGAACGACGCCCGGACCACCTACCGCGACCTCGCCGCGCAGGTCGGCGTCGCGCCGTCGACGTGCCTGGACCGGGTGACGCGGCTGCGCCGCTCGGGCGTGATCCTCGGGCATCAGCTGCGGCTCGATCCGGCCAAGTTGGGACGCGGCCTGCAGGCGCTGCTGTCGGTGCAGGTCCGCCCGCATCGGCGGGAGCTGGTCGGGCCGTTCGTGGAACGGATCCGGGCGATGCCGGAGGCGCTGACCGTCTTCCACCTCACCGGGCCCGACGACTATCTCGTCCATGTGGCCGTCGCGGACATGGCGGATCTGCAACGTCTCGTGCTCGACGAGTTCACCTCGCGGCGCGAGGTGGCCCGTGTCGAGACGCGGCTGATCTTCCAGCAGTGGGAGTGCGGACCGCTGCTGCCGCCGACGGGTTCGGGACAGATGCCGTGACGCCTGCCGCCCCGTCGTACGAGGATGGAGCGCATGTCAGACACCACCAACCCGCTTCCCCGCGAGATCGCCGACGCCTACGTCGACGACCTCATCGCCCTCGACCCGGTGACCGGCACCTACCTCGGCGTGCAGGAGAGTTCGAGCCGACTGCCCGACTTCTCGCCCGCGGGCCAGGAGGCGCTCGCGCGGCTCTCGCGCGACACCCTGGCGAAGCTCGACGAGGCGGAGCTCAGGCCCGGCGCGGACAGTGACATCGAGCGCCGGTGCGCACGCCTGCTGCGTGAGCGGCTGACCGCACAGCTCGCCGTGCACGACGCCGACGAGGGGCTCCGCACCGTCGGCAACATGGCCACGCCCGCACACCATGTGCGCGAGGTGTTCACCGTCACGCCCAGCCGGACCGACGAGGACTGGACGGCGATCGCCGAGCGGCTGCGGGCCGTGCCGACGGCGCTCGCGGGCTACCGCGAGTCGCTCGCGCTGGGCCTGGAGCGCAAGCTCCACGCCGCTCCGCGGCCGACCGCCACCTTCGTCGAGCAGCTCACGCAGTGGTCGGACGCGGACGGCGAGGGCCCAGGCTGGTTCGAGGAGTTCGTGGCCGCCGGCGCCGAGTCGCGGCCCGACGCCCTGCGCGCCGAGCTGGACGAGGCGGCGCGCGCGGCCACCGCGGCGGTCGTGCAGCTGCGCGACTGGGTCCGCGACGTGTACGCGCCGACGATCGAGGGCGTGCCGGACACCGTCGGCCGGGAGCGCTACGCCCGCTGGTCGCGCTACTACAACGGCACCGACCTGGATCTCGACGAGGCCTACGCGTACGGCTGGGCGGAGTACCACCGGCTGTTCGCCGAGATGAAGAAGGAGGCGGAGAAGATCCTGCCGGGCGCTGAGACGCCCTGGGCGGCGCTGGCCCACCTCGACGAGCACGGCCGGCACATCGAGGGCGTGGACGAGGTCCGCGACTGGCTGCAGGGCCTGATGGACCAGGCGATCGAAGCCCTCGACGGCACCCACTTCGAACTCGCCGAGCGGGTGCGGAAGGTGGAGTCGCGGATCGCCCCGGCGGGAAGCGCCGCCGCCCCCTACTACACGCCTCCCTCGGAGGACTTCTCACGGCCGGGCCGCACCTGGCTGCCGACCATGGGACAGACCCGCTTCCCGGCCTACGACCTCGTCTCCACCTGGTACCACGAGGGCGTTCCCGGCCATCACCTCCAGCTCGCGCAGTGGGCGCACGTCGCCGGGGACCTCTCCCGCTACCAGGCGTCCGTCGGGATCGTCAGCGCCAACGCCGAGGGCTGGGCGCTGTACGCGGAGCGGCTCATGGACGAGCTGGGCTTCCTCACGGACGCGGAGCAGCGGCTCGGCTATCTGGACGCGCAGATGATGCGGGCGGTGCGGGTCATCATCGACATCGGCATGCACCTGGAGCTGTCGATCCCGGCCGACTCGCCCTTCCACCCGGGCGAGCGCTGGACGCCGGAGCTGGCGCAGGAGTTCTTCGGCGCGCACAGCAGCCGCCCCGCGGACTTCGTCGAGAGCGAGCTCACCCGCTATCTGACGATCCCCGGCCAGGCCATCGGCTACAAGCTGGGCGAGCGGGCCTGGCTGCTCGGACGGGAGAAGGCCCGCGAGCGCCGGGGCGACGCCTTCGACCTCAAGTCCTGGCACATGGCGGCCCTTTCGCAGGGCTCGCTGGGCCTCGACGACCTGGTCGACGAACTGGCGCGACTCTGACCCTCCGCGTCGCGGACCGCCCCGGCCCCGGACACGGCCGGTTCCCGGCCCCCGACCCCAACCAGCCCGCCGGGGACGGACCCGGCCGGGGAGCGGACCGGGCCGGGGACCGCCTGAGGCGAGGGGCCGTCTGAGGCGAGGGGCCGTCTGCGGTCGGGGCAGGCCCCGGTGCTCTGGCCTGGGTCAGGGGCTCGGGGCCGAGGCCCAGGACAGCGATGGGTTGCCGGGGCCGGCGGGGGCGGTGCAGGGGGCGGCGGGCCGGGTCGGGGGCGGTGGCGGTGGCCGGGTCGGGGGCGGTGGCGGTGGCGGGGGCGGGGGAAAATCGGTGTTCTCCGAGGCGCCGGTGGGCCACGCTCGTCGCATGACCGGCTCCCGCACCCTGTTCCTCTCCCCTCGCCTCACCCCTACCGGCCACGCCCTCGCGGACGCGGCACGGCGGCGCGGTATGCAAGTCGAGACGTTGCGGGAACGGCGGGTGCCCGCACCCTGGCGTCGAGCCCCGGGAGCCTCCCTGTACGCCGGACCGCTGTTCGCGGACGCGGTGGCACGGGAGCTGGGCGTCGGGCTGCTCGAGGCCCCGGGGGACTGGCTGGCCCGGCTGCCTCATGAACTCACCTCGCGGGACATCGGGTTCGCCACGATCGCGGAGGCGTGGCGGCTGCGGCGTCCGGCGTTCGTGAAGCCGCCGAACGACAAGAGCTTCCCGGCCCGGGTCTACCCGGACGGCAGCGGGCTGCCGGGCCCGGATGCCGTCGACGGCACGGAACCGGTGCTGATCAGCGACATCGTCGCCTTCACCGTCGAGTACCGGCTGTTCCTGCGGGACGGCGAGGTGCGCACCGGCAGCCGGTACGCGACCCGGGGCGACCTCGATGTGGCGCCGCTGGCACGGGACCCGCGGCGCGGCGAGGTGCTCGCGTTCGCCCGGCGCCTCGCCGGGACGGGGCTGCCGAGCGCGGTCGTGGTCGACGTCGGCCTGGTCGACGGCTGCGGATGGGCTGTGGTGGAGACCAACGCCGCCTGGGCCAGCGGGCATTACGCGTGCGACGCGGACGCCGCTCTCAACGTCGTGCTGCACGGGGCCCGGCCCGAGGGCGAGTTCGCGGCGGCGGACCGTCGATTCCTGCGCCCGTGGCCGGAGATCGTGCGGGACTGAACGGGCGGGACCGAACGGGCGGCCGCGTACGGGCGGGACCGAACCGGCCTTGCCGAGCGGGCAGTTCGCGCCGTCGCGGAGGGAGGGGTCGTCGCGCCCGCATGCGTGTCAGCAGCCGCAGTTCGGCGCGTCGACCGGGGCGGTGAGCGGGTCGGCGGCGCGCTGCCCGCCGCCCTCCCAGGTCTCGTACGCGAAGCCCTCCCGCACCCAGTACTCGAATCCGCCGAGCATCTCCTTGACGCGGTAGCCGCGTTCGGCGAGCGCGAGGGCGGCCCGGGCGGCCCCGTTGCAGCCGGGGCCCCAGCAGTACGTCACCACCGGCACCTCCCGGTCGAGGAGCCGCTCGGCCTGTTCGGCGATGAGCGCGGTGGGCAGGTGGACGGCGCCCGGGATGTGGCCCTGGTCCCAGGACTCGGTGGAGCGGGAGTCCAGGACGACGAAGCCGGGTTCGCCGGCCGCGAGGGCGGCGGCCACGTCGGAGACGTCGGCGTGGAAGGCGAGGCTCGCCCGGAAGTGGGCGGCGGCCTCGGCCGGGGCGGCGGGGGCGACGCGCAGTACCGGGTCTACGGGGGTCGTGGCAGTCATCTCAGGGGCCTTTCCGCGGGGTGCCGACGGGTTCGCTACAACCGAAAACCTACGGCGGCGATCACCGCGAGCGAAGGGGTGTTCCACGGCGTCGGCCTTGCTTCGCCGGGGATTTCCCTGCAGTCTTCCGCTCATGACCGCGTATTCCCCGGACGCCACCGACTGGCGCATCCTCGAGGTCCTCCAGCGGGACGGCCGGGCCAGTTTCGCCGACCTGGCACGTGCGGTGGCGATGTCGGCGAGCGCCGTCACCGAGCGGGTGCGCAGGCTGGAGGAGGCGGGCGTCATCCAGGGCTATACGGCCGTCGTGGACCCGGAGCGGCTGGGCCTGGGCATCCTGGCGTTCGTGCGACTGCGCTACCCCAACGGCAACTACAAGCCGTTCCACGATCTGGTGTCCGTCACGCCCGAGATCCTCGAGGCGCACCATGTGACGGGCGACGACTGCTTCGTGATCAAGGTCGCCGCCCGCTCGATGCGTCATCTGGAGGAGGTGTCGGGGAAGATCGGCGCGCTCGGGTCGGTCACGACGAGCGTCGTCTACTCCTCGCCGCTCCCCCGGCGCCCGCTCGGCAGAGTGCCCCGCTGCCGCACCACCGATCCCGACCTGCCCTTCACCACCTCCAGCTGAGCGTGGACACGCCGCCGCAGGTCGGCGACGTGGCTGACGATGCCGACGCTGCGGTCGCGTTCGCGCAGCGAGTCGAGGACGTCGAGGACCTCGTCGAGGGTCTGGTCGTCGAGGCTGCCGAACCCCTCGTCGATGAAGAGGGTGTCGAGCCGGACGCCGCCCGCCTCGTCGGTGACGACGTCGGCGAGGCCGAGCGCCAGGGCGAGCGAGGCGAAGAAGGTCTCGCCGCCGGACAGCGTGGACGTGTCCCGCTCCCGCCCGGTCCAGGCGTCGACCACGTGCAGCCCGAGCCCGCTGCGACCGCGGCCCGCCCGGTCGTCGGAGTGCACGAGGGTGTAGCGGCCGGACGACATCCGCTGCAGCCGTACGGTCGCGGCGGCCGCCACCTGTTCGAGGCGGGCCGCCAGCACGTATGCCTCCAGCCGCATCTTGCGCTCGTTGTCGGCCGAGGTGCCCGCGGTGAGGCCGGCCAGGCGGGCCACCCGGTCGTACTCCTCACGCACCGGCGCGAGCCGGCGCACGCCGGTGGCCGCACGCGCGGAGAGCTGGTCGAGCTCGGCGCAGCGGCGGGCTGCGGCGTCCTGCGCGGAGGCGGCGGCGCGGAGGCGTTCGGCTGCGGCGGCCGCAGCCGCCTGCGCGGCCGCGAGGTCGGCGGGCGGCTGCCCGGCCGCGGCCATGGTGTCGGGCTCGGCGAGCACGGCCCGGACGGCGGCCTCCTCGACCTGTCGGACGTCCAGCACGCGTTGCAGTTCACGGTGTCCGGCCGCGTCGAGCAGGGCGTCGGCGGCGGCCCGCGGGGTGTCGAAGCCGGCCCGGAACGCGGCCTCGTCGAGGCGGCCGTCGGCCGCCTTGAGGCGGGCGGCGCTCTCCTCCACGGCGCGCGCGGCCTCGGCCGCCTCGGTGAACCGGGCCGCGTGCCGCTCCAGCTGGGCGGCCCGCGCGGCGACGCTCTCCGCCGCGCCCCGGGCCTGCGTCAGCTCCGCCTCCAGGGCGGCGCGCTCCCGCTCCAGGCGGTCCCGGTGGCCCACCCGGGACGCGGCCCGCACCGCGGCCTCGCGCTGGGCCGCCGTGCGCCGTTCGTGTTCCTGCTCGGCCTGCCGCAGTTCCTCGCGCGCGGGGTGCAGCGCCGAGGCCTCCCGGCGGGCCAGGGCGTAGGCCTGCTCCACCTCCTGCGCCTCGGCGAGGAGCCGGTCCGTGGGTGCGTCGCCGGCCTCGGCGCTCGCGCCGGCGAGCGCCTCGCGCACGTGGCCGAGACGGCGTTCGTCCGCCGCGTGGTCCTCCTCGGCGACCCGGCACGCGGCGAGCGCCTGCTCCTCGGCCTCCCGGTCGACGTGACCGGCGACCTTGCGGGCGGGCGCGGGGTGTTCGGTGGCGCCGCACACGGCGCACGGTGCGCCGTCGGCGAGGGTGGCGGCCAGCTCGGCGGCGATGCCGTCGAGGCGCTGCTCCTTGAGGGCGAGCCAGTGCGCGCGGGCGGCCTGCGCGTGCTCCCCGGAGGCGAGGGACCTGCGCCGGCCGGCCTCCAGGTCACGGGTCAGCTCGTCGCGCCGCCGGGCCGCTTCGAGGCGGCGGCGTGCGGGCTCCCGCCGGCCGTCGAGCTGTTCGGCGCGGGTGGCGGCCTCCTGGGCGGTTTCGACGGCGGCCCGCAGTCCGTCGCGGACGGCCTCCCATCCGGCGAGCCAGGTCTCGGTCTCCGCCAGGACCTCGTCGTCGTCCCGCTCCCGCCGGTCCAGTTCGGTCCGCTCGGCGACGAGGTCGGCAAGCCGCCGCTCGCCGCGGCGGGCGGACTCCAGCCCGCCCAGCTCCTCGGCGGCCCGGCGGGCGGCGGCGGCCAGTCCCGCGGCGCCGGCCTCCTCGAACCCCTCGGGGAGCAGGGCACGCGCGCGTGCGGCACGGGCGGACGCGTCGCCGTGCTCGGCGTCGGCGGACTCACGCAGTTCCAGGGCCGGCGCGACCGTCTCCGCCTTGCGCGCCCGTTCCATCCGCGCCTGCGCCTCCCGGTGGGCGCCGGCCCGTTCCTCGAGGGCGTCGGCGCGCTCACGGGCGTCGGCGAACCGCTGCTGCAGCCGGGCCCGTTCGCGCACGTCCGCCAGGGTGCGTTCGGCGGCGGCCTGGGCGGACTCGGCGGCGAGCCGGCCGCAGTGGGCGGCGGTCAGCCGCTCGCGTGCGGTGCTGCGGGCGACGGCGGCGGCGGCCAGCACCGCCTCGGTGAGACCCGGTTCTCCTGGGGCGGCCTCGGGCAGCTCCATGGCGTCACCCGCCACCTGCTGCATCCGGTGGGCGTCGGCGAGCAGCGCGGAGTCGCCCTCGCGCACGCGTGCCTCGGTGGCGCGGCGGCGCTCGGCGAGTCGTTTCTCGACCTCGGCGAAGCGCCGCGTGTCGAAGAGGCGGCCCAGCAGCCGCCCCCGCGCCTCGGCGTCGGCGCGCAGGAACCGGGCGAAGTCGCCCTGGGGCAGCAGCACGACCTGGCAGAACTGTTCGCGGCTCATGCCGAGCAGCTGGGTGATCTCCTCGCCGATCTCCTGGTGGGAGCGGCTGAGGTCCTTCCAGGCGCCGGCGGCCGCGTCGTGCTCGCGCAGCCCGCTCTGGGCCTTCTCCACCGTCGTGCCGACGCCGCGTTTCTTGGGCCGCTCCCAGGGCGGCTGCCGGGTGATCTCCAGCCGGCGTCCGGCGACGGTGAGTTCGAGGGCGACCTCGGTGCGGGTGCCGGCGGCGGCGTGGTCGCTGCGCAGGGTCAGACCCTGGCCGCTCTGGCGGGCGCCGGGCACGGAGCCGTACAGCGCGTAGCAGACGGCGTCCAGGATCGAGGTCTTGCCGGCGCCGGTCGGCCCGTGCAGCAGGAAGAGCCCGGCGGCGGACAGCTCGTCGAAGTCGACGCTCTGGGTGCCGCCGAAGGGGCCGAAGGCGGTCAGGACGAGCCGGTGCAGCCTCATCGGGCCACCTCCCGTGCCGTGTCGTCCGCGCGCACCGCGTCGAAGGCGTCCCGCAGCACGCCCTGTTCGCGGGCGTCGGGCCCCGCGCCGCGCACATGCGTCACGAAGTCCTCGGCGATCTCCTGGTCGCTGCGGTCCGCCAGCCGCCGCGCGTACGACACGTCCGGGTCGTCGGGGGCGCGCTCGGGGGCGAAGACGAGGCTGAGGGCGTGCGGGAAGCGGTCGGTGAGCCGGGCCATGGGGTCGGCCGGGCGGACGGCGTCGGTGAGCGTCGCCTCGACCCAGGCGTCCTCGTGGCGGGCGAGCGCGGGGTCGGCGAGCAGGTCCTCCAGGGGGCCGCGGAGGCGGGCCAGCGGGCGCGGGACCGGACAGTCGATCCGTTCGGCCGCGATCTCGCCCTCGGGGCCGAGGTCGACGAGCCACATGGTCTTGCGGTGCTCGGCCTCGGAGAAGGAGTACGGCAGCGGGGAGCCCGAGTAGCGCACGCGCTCGGTGAGGGTCTGGCTGCCGTGCAGATGGCCGAGGGCGGTGTAGTCGACGCCGTCGAAGACACCGGCGGGCACCGACGCGACCCCGCCGACGGTGATGTCGCGCTCGCTGTCGCTGGGCTCGCCGCCGGTGACGAAGGCATGGGCGAGGACGACGGAGCGGGTGCCTCGGGCGCGTGCGGCGAGGTCGGCGCGGACACGCTCCATGGCGGCGGCGAGCACGGCCTCGTGGCTCGCCTTCTCCACGCCGAACTCCTCTTTCACCAGGGCGGGTTCGAGGTAGGGCAGGCCGTAGAAGGCGACGTCCCCGTGGGCGTCCTGGAGGACGACCGGGGTGGCGGCCGCCGTCGGGTCCGTGCGCAGGTGGATGCCGGCCCGGCCGATGAGTCCGGCGCCGACGCCGAGCCGGCGGGCCGAGTCGTGGTTGCCGGAGATCATCACCGTGGGCACGCCGACGTCGGCCAGCCGGTGCAGGGCGTCGTCGAACAGCTCGACCGCCGCGAGCGGGGGCACCGCACGGTCGTACACGTCCCCCGACACGACCACCGCGTCGACCGCGCGTTCGCGCACGGTGGCGACCAGGTGACCGATGAACTCGGACTGGGCGCCGAGCAGGTTCACCCGGTGGAACGCCCGGCCGAGGTGCCAGTCGGAAGTGTGCAGGAGCCTCATGATCCCCGAGACTAACGGCCGGGTCCGACAGCACGGGCGGTTACTCCCGTATCGCACCGTCATGACAGGCGGCGAAAAGGTTGGTTACGGACATTGCGCCCATGCGGGCGTCGGGCACGTCACGCGTCCCCGTACGACTCCCCGCCCAGCTCGAACCCGGCCGTGCCCGCCGTCGCGTCCGCCAGCCAGGCCCGGAAGGCCTCCACCTCGGCCTCCGGAAGACCGATCTCGATGGTGACGGCCTCGCCGTAGGCGACCTCGCGTACGTCGCGTCCGGTCGAGTGGAGGTCGTTGTGGACCTTGCCGGCCCGCTGGTGGTCGACGGTCACCGTGGCCAGGCGGAACCGGCGACGGGTGCGCACGGGAAGGACGTCCAGCGCCTCGCCGACCGCGCCGCCGTACGCCCGGATGAGGCCGCCCGCGCCGAGCTTCACGCCGCCGTAGTAGCGGGTCACGACGGCGACGACGTACCGCATCTCGCGGCGCAGCAGCATCTGGAGCATCGGCACGCCCGCGGTGCCGCCGGGCTCGCCGTCGTCGCTCGCCTTCTGCACACCGGCGTCGGCGCCGATGACGTACGCCCAGCAGTTGTGGCTGGCGTCGGCGTGCTCCTTGCGCACGGACGCGATGAAGTCCTGGGCCTCCTGCTCGGTTGCCGCCGGGGCCAGGGCGCACAGGAAGCGGGAGCGGTTGACCTCGGTCTCGTGCACGCCCGCGCGGGCGACGGTGCGGTACTCCTCCTGCATCCGGCCAGCCTATGCGGTGCGCCCCCGTTCGCCGTCGGCGCGGGCACGGACGGGGGCGCCCACGCGCCCGCGGGCCGACGGCACCGACGTGACCTCGCCGCCGCAGCGGCCGACCGGGCGGGCTACGGCGTGCGGTCGCCTCGCGGCACGGTCGCCGACGCCAGCAGGGCCGCGCCGGGGACCAGAAACCGCCAGTCGGTTCCGTGCCAGGCCAGGACGGCCAGCGCCGAGGTCGGGAACTTCAGCCGCACCGCGTCCAGGGCGGCGGGCTCCCCGTCCCCGGCCAGGTCGAGCACCAGTTCCTCCAGGCCGGGATTGTGCCCGACCAGCAGCAGCGTCCCGACGTCGGCGGGCGTCTCGCGGACGATGTCCAGCAGCTCGGGCGCGCCGGCCCCGTAGAGCCGGGGGTCGAGGCGGACCGGCGCGGGTGCGTCCCACTGCGCGGACGCCAGTTCCCAGGTCCCGCGGGCGCGCAGGGCGGTGGAGCACAGCGCGAGGTCGGGGACGCAGCCGGCCTCGGCGATCGCCCGGCCCGCGGCCGGGGCGTCCCTCCGGCCGCGCGGGCCGAGCGGCCGCTCATGGTCGGGGACCCCGGCCGGCCAGGCCGACTTGGCGTGCCGCAGCACGACCAGGCGACGCGGCGCGACGCCGTCCGGCCCGCTCATTCCGGGGCTCCCACGTCGCGGGTGAGTTCCAGGCCGAGGAGCCGGTCCGCGTAGGCGTACGTCTCGAAACGGGCGCCGTCCGGCAGCTCCGGCCCGGCGTCCTCCGTCCAGCGCAGCACTCGCAGCACCTCGGGCACGTTCAGATCGTCCTCCCACGCGGCGCGCAGCCGCCCGCGCACCTCGTCGGGGACCGGCCGCGAGGGCCGTCGCGCCCAGTCGGCGACGACTCGCCGCCAGCGCGCGAGGGCGTCGCGGGCCTCGTCCAGCGCGGCCGTGTCGAGCCGGAGGGGTTCGGTGCGCTCGACCGAGAGCAGGGCGAGGCGCAGGACGGCGGGGTCGAGGTCCGGCGCCGCGCCGCCCGCGGCCGGTTCGCCGCGGGCTCCGGTCGTGCCCCGCCAGTGGGGCACGGCCCCCTCCGCCGGAGCGACGGCGACCCGTACGCCGTCCGTGGCCGGGCCGTCCGTCCCGACCACGTGCACCACCTGCGCCGCGCCTGTCCCCGCGGTGGCGTCACGGCCGTCCTCGAAGGGGTGCATGCCCAGGGCGGCGGCGCCGGCGCGCAGTTCCGCACGGTCGCTCGTCCCGTCGCCCAGCAGGGCCCACGCGGGCGTGCCGCCCATCTCCAGGGCGCGGACGAGCAGGTCCGCGACCAGCAGGACGCGGAGCGACGCCGCCCCGTACCCGCGGGCATGCGCCTCGACCCGGGTCGGGCCCCGCCGGGCGGAGGCGGCGGCGACGGGTTCGCCGGTTCGGGCGTCGATGATGCTCAGCACAGGGCGAGCCTAGGCGGGCGGAGCGCGGTACGCAGGCAGGAGCCGGAATCAAGGTGCGCCGTGCGGTGTTGCAGCGAGGGCCAGGCTGTGGACGACCCTGACCCAGAGGAGGCCGCCGGTGTACGGCGACGAGGCAACGATCCGCGAGATCCTCACCGGACTCGGTGACACCTGGGCCGTGGTCGGCCTGTCGACGAACCGCAGCCGCGCGGCCTACGGCGTCGCCGAGGTGCTGCAGCGCTTCGGCAAGCGGGTGGTGCCCGTCCATCCGAAGGCGGAGACGGTGCACGGGGAGCAGGGGTACGCGTCCCTGGCGGACATCCCCTTCGCCGTGGACGTCGTCGACGTCTTCGTCAACAGCGAGCTCGCGGGCGCCGTCGCCGACGAGGCGGTGGCCAAGGGCGCGAGGGCGGTGTGGTTCCAGCTCGACGTCGTCGACGAGGCGGCCTACGAGCGCACGCGGGCGGCGGGTCTGCAGATGGTCATGGACCGCTGCCCGGCCATCGAGATCCCCCGGCTGGGGGCCCGCCCATAATGGGCGGGTGACCACTGACTCCCCCTCCGCTCAGCACACTTCGGTCGTCGTCGTGGGCGCGGGACCCGCGGGTCTGACGGTCGGGAACGTCCTGCGCGCCGCGTCCGTCGACTGCGTCGTCCTGGAGGCGGAGAGCCGCGCGTCCATCGAGCGACGGCCGCGCGCCGGAGTCATCGAGGAGTGGGCCGTCCGCGGACTGCGGGAACGGGGCCTGGCCCATGGCCTGACGGAGCGGGCGCAGCGGCACTCGGCGTGCGAGTTCCGCTTCGGCGGCGAGCGCCACCGTCTGCCCTACGCCGAACTGACGGGTCATCACCACTGGGTGTATCCACAGCCGTTGCTGGTCACCGACCTGGTCCGCGAGTACGTCGACGTGCGCGGCGGCGACGCCCGCTTCTCGGTCCGCGACGTCGAGCTGCACGACCTCGACTCGGCTCGCCCCTCGGTGTCGTACACCTGCCCGGAGTCGGGCGAACGGCGGCTGCTGACCTGTGACTTCGTGGTCGGCGCGGACGGCGCGCGCGGGGTGAGCCGGGCCGCGATCCCGGCCGGCCACGCGCGGATCGCACGACACGACTACGGCATCGGCTGGCTGGCCCTGCTCGCCGAGGCGCCGCCGTCCTCCGACTGCGTCCTGTTCGGCGTGCATCCGAACGGTTTCGCCGGGCACATGGCCCGCAGTCCCGAGGTGACCCGGTACTACCTCCAGTGCCCGCCCGGCGACGACCCGGGGAACTGGCCGCACGACCGGATCTGGTCCGAGCTGCACCAGCGGCTCGAGGCGGCCGGCGCCCCGCCGCTCACCGAGGGCCCGCTGGTCGAGAAGCGGGTGCTGGACATGCACGACTACGTGGTCGAGCCGATGACGTACGGACGGCTTTTCCTTGCCGGGGACTCGGCGCACCTCGTCGCGCCCATCGCCGCGAAGGGCATGAACCTCGCCCTGCACGACGCGTTCCTGCTCGGCGACGCGCTGGTCGCCGCCGTGGACGCGGGCGACGGGGACGGCCTGGACGGCTACTCGGAGGCCTGTCTGCGCCGGGTGTGGGACTACCAGGAGTTCTCTCAGTGGCTGTCCGAGGTCTACCACGGGGCGGCGGCCGGCGATCCGTTCCGGGCGGGCGCCACGTCCGCCCGGCTGCGCCGGCTGTTCACCTCGCCGGCTGCCGCTGCCGCCTTCGCGGAGCAGTACCTCGGGACGGCCGAGCGCTACTGAACCGGCGGGTCAGTCGTGCGGCGGCTCGTCGCCGAGCCGGTGGTCCGCCACGTTCAGCGCCTCGTCCACCAGGCGGCGCAGATGCCCGTCGGAGAGCGAGTAGACCACGCGGCGGCCCTCCTTGCGGGTGCTGACGAGTCCGGCCAGCCGTAGCCGCGCGAGGTGCTGACTGACCGCAGGCCGGGCCGCGCCGCAGACCTCGGTCAGCGTCGTCACGTCGGCCTCGCCCGAGGTCAGTGCGTGCAGCAGGGCGAGACGGGTGCGATCGCCGAGGAGGGCGAGCAGCTCGGCGGCGAGGGCGAACTGCTCCTCGCCGGGGGTGCGCGGATGCGCATGGTGTGCAGATGACAGGTGCATGCGTGCGCTCATACGCACATAATGAAGGGGTGGGCGCGCACCCGTCCACCCCGGCGCACCGGAAGGGGATCGACGTGAGCGAGCGGCACGACCGAGGACACCGGAACGACGACGAGCACCACCCCGCACACGATCACGCACACCACCACTCCGCCCACCGGACCCGCGGCCACGCGCACCACGGGTCCCACGATCACGCCCACGACCACCCGCACCACCCGCACCACCCGCACCACCCAGCCGACCCCCCTGCGCCCTCCGCCGCCTCCGCCGTCTCCTCCCCCGCCGCCTCCTCCCGCGCCCGCGCTCTGCGCCACCGCCTCACGCATCTCCTCACACCCCACTCCCACGAGACCGCCGACAAGCTGGACCCGGCCCTGGAGAGTTCGGCCCGCGGCATGCGAGCGCTCTGGGTCTCCCTCGCGGTGCTCGGCGCGACGGCCGCCGCACAGGCGGTCGTGGTCGCGCTCTCCGGTTCGGTGGCCCTGCTCGGCGACACGGTGCACAACGCGGCGGACGCGCTGACGGCCGTCCCCCTCGCGATCGCCTTCGTCCTGGGCCGGCGGGCGGCCACCCGCCGCTTCACCTACGGCTACGGCCGGGCGGAGGATCTGGCGGGCATCGCGATCGTCCTGACCATCGCCGCCTCTGCGGCCTTCGCGGGCTGGACGGCGGTGGAGCGGCTGCTGGACCCGCGACCCGTCGACCACCTCGGGGCCGTCGCCCTGGCCGCGCTGGCGGGATTCGCGGGCAACGAGTGGGTCGCGCGGTACCGCATCCGGGTCGGCCGCTCGATCGGCTCGGCCGCGCTGGTCGCGGACGGACTGCACGCCCGCACGGACGGGTTCACCTCGCTCGCCGTGCTGCTGGGCGCGGGCGGCTCGGCGCTCGGATGGCGTCCGGCCGACCCGGTCGTGGGGCTGGCGATCACTGCGGCGATCGCCCTGGTGCTGCGGGACGCCGCCCGGGAGGTGTTCCGGCGGGTGATGGACGCCGTCGACCCGGCACTGGTCGACCGGGCCGAGCGTGCACTGCGGGAGGTCGAAGGGGTGCGCGGGGTGGGCGAGTTGCGGCTGCGCTGGATCGGACACCGGCTGCGCGCGGAGGTGGCGGTCGTCGTGGACGGCGACATGACGGTACGTCAGGCGCACGGGGTCGCCGTGGCGGCCGAACACGCCCTGCTGCACGCGGTTCCGCGGCTGACCGCGGCCCTGGTGCACGCCGACCCCGCGGCGGCACCCGGCGAGGAGGATCCGCATCGGGCCCTCGCCCACCACGCCGCCGCCGCGAGCACGCCTTAGGCCACCGGCACTCCCAGCCCCTCGATCACCGCCGCGCCCGGCAGTTCGGCGAAGGCCTTGCCCGGCACCAGGAGCTTCCCGCGCCGGCGCCCGCTGCCCACCAGCACATAGGGCAGGTCGACGACCGCGGCGTCCACCAGCACCGGCCAGGAGGACGGGAGTCCGATCGGCGTGATTCCGCCGTACTCCATGCCGGTCTCGCCCACCGCCAGGTCCATCGGGGCGAACGAGGCCTTGCGCGCCCCGAGTCGACGGCGCACGACACCGTTGACGTCGACCCGCGTCGCGGACAGGACCACGCACGCGGCGAGCGTCGTCCCACCGCCCCGCTTGCCGGCCACCACGACGCAGTTCGCGGACTGCTCCAGCAGCTCGCGGCCGTAGTGCTCGACGAAGACGGCGGTGTCCGCCCACGCGGGATCGGTGTCGACGTGCACGATCCGGCCCACGGGCACGCTGCCGCTCCAGTGACGGACGGCGTCGGCGACCGGGCCGGGCAGCTCGTCGAGGCGGTCGGGGGCCGGGGCGGCGGTGTCGAAGTGTCCGATGGGTGCACGCATGGCCGCACGCTACAGCCCGTTCCCGGCCGTTCGTCCACCCTCTCAGTGCGCGGGCGGGGGCACCGACACGGTCAGCACCATCTCCGTCGGCGCCTCGCCGCGGTTGGCGTAGGAGTGCGCGGCGTTGGCCTCGAACGTGACGCTCGCCCCCGCCTCGACGCGGTACTCGGCGCCGTCGACGGTCAGCGTCAGCTCGCCGGCGGTGACATGGGCGATCTCGACCGTGCCGGCCGGGTGCGGGTCGGAGCCGCTGCTCTCGCCGGGCATGAGTCGCCAGTCCCACATCTCCAGCGGGCCCGGCGCCTCCGCGCCCGCGAGCAGGCGGCTGTAGCTGCCCGCGTCGGTGTGCCACAGCCGTACCGCCTGATCGGCGGGGACGATGCGGACCTTCGGGCCCCGTTCGTAGTCCAGCAGCGTGGTGACGCTGATCCCGAGGGCGTCGCCGATCTTGACGACCGTGCCGATGCTGGGGTTCGTGCGGGCCTGTTCGATCTGGATCAGCATGCCGCGGCTGACGCCGGCGCGGGCCGCGAGCGCGTCGAGCGTGAATCCGCGCTCGGTGCGCCATCGCTTGACGTTGCGCGCCAGGGACTGGGTCAGCAGGTCGAGGTCCGACACATTCCATCCAGGAGACGAGAGCAATATGGTGAATGACAGGGTGCACTATATTGCACTACGGTGTGGTGTACCCGATCGTCCACCGAACTGTACTGCGAGGGACCCGTGACAGCACTCTTCGCCCTCGCCACCAGCCTGTTGTGGGGGCTGGCCGACTTCGGCGGCGGTCTGCTGACCCGGCGCACCCCGGCGCTGACGGTGGTCGTCGTCTCGCAGGCGATCGCGGCGGCGGTCCTCGGTGCGATCATGGTCGCCACCGGCGGCTGGAGCGAGGCCGGTCCCCTGCTGTGGTTCGCGGTCGCAGCCGGCACGGTGGGCCCGGTGGCCCTGCTCTGCTTCTACAAGGCGCTCGCGCTCGGCCCCATGGGGGTGGTCTCCCCGCTCGGCACGGTGGGTGTGGTCGTCCCCGTCGGCGTGGGCCTCTTCCTCGGCGAGCGGCCCGGACTGCTGCAGATCGCGGGGATCGCGGTCGCCGTGCTCGGGGTCGTCCTCGCGGGTGGACCGCAGCTGCGGGGCGCGCCCGTGCAACGGCGGGCCATCCTGCTCACACTCGTCGCGGCCTTCGGCTTCGGCACGGTGTTCGCCCTGATCGCGGAGGCGTCGACCACGGTGACGGGCCTGTTCCTCGCCCTCTTCGTCCAGCGCGCGGTCAGCGTTGCGGTCGGCGGTCTCGCGCTGCACGTCTCCGCGCGGCGGGGCGCCGCCGCCCTCCCGGACGGCGGTCTCCCGTGGCGCTCGCTGCCGGCCCTGGCCTTCGTCGGCCTCGCCGACGTTGCCGCGAACGGCACCTACGTCGTCGCCGCCCAGCACGGACCGGTCACGGTGGCCGCCGTGCTCGCCTCCCTCTACCCCGTCGTCACGGCCCTCGCCGCACGCGGCCTGCTGCGCGAACGGCTCCGCGGGCTCCAGGCGGCCGGCGCGGGGCTCGCCCTGGTGGGCACGCTTCTGCTGGCGACCGGCTGAGCGACCCACGCCGGCCGTCCCCCCGCACTCCGGTTCAGCCCTCGGGCTCCAGCTGAGCCAGGCGCTCCACCGTCTCCTCGTCCAGCTCCGACAGCGCGACCAGCTGGTCCGGGGTGACGCCGTCCGGTATCGGCACCGGGGGCGGGGTGCGCAGCGGCGGCTGCCAGCCGTCGGCGGGCGTCCAGCGCCGTACGACCCGGGCGGGCGCACCCGCGACCACCGAGTGGTCGGGAACCGGGCCGCGCACCACCGCCCCGGCCGCCACCACGACGTTGCGGCCGATCCGCGCACCCGGCAGGATCACCGCGCCCGTGCCGATCCAGCAGCCGGGGCCGATCTCCACGGGCTCCATCCGCGGCCACTGCTTGCCGATCGGCTCGTGCGGGTCGTCATAGGAGTGGTTCGTGGACGTGACGTACACGTACGGGCCGAAGTAGCAGTCGCTGCCGATGGTGACGGTGGTGTCGGCGATGACATGACTGCCCCGGCCGAGGACCACGCCGTCGCCGAGACGCAGGATCGGATCGGGTCCGAGGTCGAGGTCGGGCATCAGACCGGCGGTCAGGGTGACCTGCTCGCCGACGACGCAGTGCGACCCCAGGTGGATCCACGGCTCCCCGAACACCGTGCCGAGCGGGAAGGCGAGCCGGGTGCCCGCGCCCATGGAGCCGAAGCGGAAGCGTCCTGGGCGCTCGGCGGTGACGGAGCCCGTGCGCTGCACCCAGGCCCAGCCCGCGTGGACGGCACGCTGCACGAGGCGGCGCCGCCATGATGAGAACGTGTTCTTGCGCTTCGGCACCCGCTCACCGTACTCAGCGGGCGCCGGGGCCACGGAACCGCAGCCCTGTGATCTTCGCCCCACCGGGTGGCGTACGGTGCGCGGAGACGACGGACGCGAGGAGACGGTGATGACGCACAGGGCGCTGATCGTGGGCATCGGCGGCAGGGAACCCCGGGTCGACCCGGAGGCGTTCGTGGCGCCGACGGCATCGGTGATCGGCGACGTGACGCTGGAGGCGGGCGCGAGCGTCTGGTACGGGGCGGTGGTGCGCGGCGACGTCGAGCGGATCACCGTGCGCCGGGACGCGAACGTCCAGGACAACGTGACACTGCACGCCGACCCCGGATTTCCCGTGACCATCGGCGAGCGGGTCTCGGTAGGCCACAACGCCGTCGTGCACGGGGCGACCGTCGGGGACGACTGCCTCGTCGGGATGGGCGCGACGGTGCTCAACGGGGCCGTGATCGGGGCGGGTTCGCTGGTCGCCGCGCAGGCGCTGGTGCCGCAGGGCATGCAGGTCCCGCCGGGTTCGCTGGTGGCGGGCGTGCCGGCCAAGGTGAAGCGGGAGTTGACGCAGGAGGAGCGTCAAGGGGTCACCCTGAACGGCACGTTGTACGCGGACCTGGCCAAGGCGCACGACGCGATCCACGAGTAGTCCGCGGACCCGTCGGCACGGCCCGCGGGCCGTGCGAGGGGGGCGTCACTCCCCGGCGGTCACCGGCTCCGGCTCGGCCGCGGACTCGGGCCGCGCTGCCTGCATCTTCCTGGCCTTGCGCTTGAGCACCAGCATCGAGGTCAGGCCGATCAGCACCGCGAGCACCAGCCCCAGCCAGGAGAACCGCTTCAGCCAGGACTCCGCGACGACGCCCACGTAGTAGATGACCGCGGTCGTGCCGCCCGCCCAGGCGATGCCGCCGAGCACGTTGGCGACGAGGAACTTCCAGTACGGCATGTGCAGGACGCCGGCGAGCGGTCCGGCGAAGATGCGCAGCAGGGCGACGAAGCGACCGAAGAAGACCGCCCACATGCCCCACTTCTCGAAGGACCGCTCGGCGGTGGCGATGTGCCCCTCGCCGAAGTGCCGGGGGAACTTCCCGCCGAGCCAGGCCAGCAGCGGACGTCCGCCCTTGCGGCCGATGGCGTAGCCGATGGAGTCGCCGATGACGGCCCCGGCGGTGGCGCACGCGCCGAGCACGACGGGGTTGATGCCGCCGTGCTGGGAGGACAGCAGCGCGGCCGAGACCAGGATGATCTCGCCGGGCAGCGGGATGCCGAGGCTCTCGAGCCCGATGACCAGGCCCACCATCGCGTAGACGGCTATCGCGGGCACCGAGTCGAGCCATTCCTGCACGTGCACCGCGAGTTCCTCCCGTTCGACGTCCCTGGGCTTGCGCGTCCCCGCGAAGCCTACCGGGTCGGCCGGGTCCAAAGCCGTCCGGTGGTGCGCCGCAGCGCCCCCGCGTATCCGGGACGCGGAATGCGGTCGACAGGCCTGCTGCCGCGGTCGAGGACGGCGGTCGAGGACGTCACCCGGGGCCGTGCGGGCGGCCGGCCGGACTCCGCCCCGGTCGACGCGGCGGAGTCCGTGCTGCTGTACGGCGTGCTCTCCGCTGCCCGTCCGCGGACGGCTTCCGTCCCTCGCCGTCTCCACGTCCGGACGGCTTCCGTCCCTCACGGTCCTCGCGTCCGCGTCCGCTTCCACGTCCGCTCAGTGGTCCACGGCCCTCGCCACGACGGAGACGGCAATGGCAACGGCAACGCCCGGCGCCCGCTTCGCGCCGTGATGGACGGGAAGAGCCTTGAGCGGCACGGCGGGGGCAGGCCGGCCGCTGGGGTTCTCCGGGGCGCCTGGGACGGCCGGGGTACCAGGAGTGCCTGGGGTACCAGGAGTGCCCGGAGTGCCCGGAGTGCCCGGAGCATCCGAACCGTTCGCGGCGTCCGAACCGTTCGCGGCGTCCGAACCGTTCGCGGTGCCCGAACCGTTCGCGGTGCCCGGGTCGCCCGGGTCGCCGGTCGAGTCGCAGCAGTCCGCCTGGACGATCTTCGTGTGGAACTGCGGCGCCGACGGGGTCGGTTCGGCAGGCGTCGGAGCGCCGCCGGGGGCGACGGGTACGGCGTCGCGCGGGGCGGGCGCGGCCGGCGGCACCGCGGCCTTCGGGTCGGGCGGCTCCGCCGAGCCGCGGACCTGCGGGCCGGGCTGCCCCGCCGCCGGGGCGGCCGTGTCGAACAGCCAGCGCTGCCCCGCGGAACCGTCCCGTGGGGCGACGGCGAGGGTGCGGCCCGAGCCGTCGGCGTCGCGGGCGACCAAGAGAGCGTCGTTCCGGCGCAGCAGAAGCTCGCCGCGGACGGTCAGGTCGAAGAACGTCTCGCCGGAGTGCACCAGACAGCCGGCGAGGGCGGTCGTGCGGCGGTGCGGGTCGGCGGCCAGGCAGAGCGTCGGGTCGGCCGAGCTGCGCAGCAGACCGTCCTCTTCGTACGACCACTGCTGGGTCGCGGCCGGCGAGCACGACGTGACGACGATCGCCGCTCCTGGCGCCGCCCTGCCGCCCTGGACGTCGAGGCAGAGTTCCGTGTCCGGGCTGCGCAGCCTGCCGCGGGCGATCTCGGTGGACCGGGAGGCGGACGCGGCCGACGGAAAGGCGGAGGACGAGCGGCTGCCCGAACCGCTCGATCCGCCCTGCGCGACGGTCCCCGGGGCGCTGATGCCGCCTGCCGGTGCGCCCCAGGTGGCCCCGGGGGCGGGCACGCCGGTGTCGTCCGTCCAGCCTTTGGCCACGAAGACGGTCGCGACCAGCGCGAGGGCGGTGAGTCCGGCGCCCACGAGCGCGGCCGTGGGCCGCCTGCCCGGCAGGGCGAGCAGGCCGGCCGAGGTGGTCCGGTGGCGGCCGGTGCCGGCGTGGGGACGCGCGGGGGCGGGCCGGGAAGCGGCGCCTGCGTCGGCCGTACGGGCGGGGCGCGACTCGAGGTAGCGCAGCGCGCCCCAGCCGAGCACGGTCTCGGCGAGCAGGACGTCCAGTCCGCCGTCGAAGTGGCTGAGCTGCTCGGCGGCGTGCCGACAGAAACGGCAGTGCGCGAGATGCTGCCGGACATCCGGCAGCAGGGTTCCGCCGCGGCGCAGGGGAACGTCGAGGAGACGGTTGTAGAACCGGCATTCGCTGGTCGGCGCGAGTTCCCGGTGGGCGCGTACGCAGGCCGCCCGGAATTGTTCCCGCGCCTGTTCCAGGACGGCCGCCGCGGTCACGGCATCCATGCCCGACAGACCAGCTGGTACGGTTATGGGTTCCGACTCGACCTCCGTGTGCCACAACAGGCATTGGGAGGCTGACGGGAGCAACTGGAAAGCACGTTCGGCGAGTTGCCGCCTTTCCGCGGTCCCCGGTCGCGCGGCGCGCAGTCCACGGCCGCCGACGGTTTTCCGCAGCTCCGGCAGAACGGCGGAAACCCCTTCGGCGCCGGCCCATTCCCTGACCGTCTCCCGGACGGCGACGAGGAGCTGGGGACGCAGTGCGCCTCCGGTGCTCCCGCCCGCGAGGCGGCCGAGCACCTCGTGGAACGCGGCGGCCGCCACCAGGCGTGCCGTGTCCTCGGTGCCGGCCAGACAGACGGTCGCGTAGTCGTGAGCGGCCCGCCAGTGACGGGCGAAGAGCAGGGCGATCGCCCGGTGCCGCCCCTCGTCGCCGCCGGTCAGTCGAGCGACGAGTTGGGGGTCGGAATCCCCGGGGGTCCAGCCGGGTCGGGGCGGGTGAGGCGGGCGTGGGGGGTTGGGGGATTGCACGGAACCAATTCCTTCCAAGCCGACGAACGGCACGGAATAGGACGTCGTCGGAAAGCAGGTGCCTGATTGGTGCGTACCTTTGGCCTGACCAGGCGCGTTGGCCGGATCCGACCCTTCCGTAAGGGGAGGCTCACCTTCGCACACGCGCATCACAGGAAACAAGGAGTTCGAGTGACCCAAGTTCAAAGTGTGGGAATTTCAGATAAGTTACCGGCGGTATCCGCACCCGTTTTCGAAACCGCACCGGACGGCCGGGCTCAACTTGTGCCCACGAAAAGCAGGATGGCGCACGAAATCTTCAACCTCGGGCCCCTCGCGGCGACGCTGCGCACCGGTCGCGCAGCCGGAGCGGCCGGTCCACAGGAATCTCCGAGGCGGCTCTCGGCGTACTCCCATCACCGTCGGTCAGCATGACCGGCATGAGCGCCCCCCGCCCCGCACCCGGCGTCCGCAAAGCGGTCGTCCCCGCCGCCGGTCTCGGCACCCGATTCCTTCCCGCCACGAAGGCGACCCCGAAGGAGATGCTGCCGGTCGTCGACAAGCCGGCCATCCAGTACGTCGTCGAAGAGGCTGCCGCCGCCGGTCTGGACGACGTGCTGATGGTCACGGGACGGCACAAGCGGGCCATCGAGGACCACTTCGACCACGCCTTCGAACTGGAGCAGGCGCTCGCCGCGAAGGGCGACACCGTGCGCCTGGACGCCGTGCGCGACCCGGCCCGGCTCGCCGACGTCCACCACATCCGGCAGGGCGACCCGCTGGGCCTGGGCCACGCGGTGCTCTGCGCCCGCAACCACGTGGGCGACCAGCCGTTCGCCGTACTGCTGGGCGACGACCTCATCGACCCGCGCGAGACCCTGCTCAGCAGGATGCTCGAGGTCCGCGACCGGTACGCCGGCAGCGTGGTCGCCCTCATGAAGGTCCCGGCGGAGCAGATCCACCTCTACGGCTGCGCGGCGGTGGAGCCCTCCGGCGAGGACGGGGTCGTACGCGTCACCGGGCTGGTGGAGAAACCCGCACGCGAGGACGCGCCGAGCCGGTACGCGGTGATCGGGCGGTACGTCCTCGACCCGGCCGTGTTCGAGGTCCTGGAGCGCACCGAGCCCGGCCGCGGCGGTGAGATCCAGCTGACCGACGCCCTCCAGGAACTCGCGGCGGGCGGCACGGTGCACGGCGTGGTCTTCTCGGGCCGCCGTTACGACACCGGAGACAAGGCCGACTATCTGCGCACGGTGGTCCGCCTCGCCTGCGACCGGCCCGACCTGGGACCGGAGTTCACGGCCTGGCTGCGGGAGTTCGTGGCGAGTCTGGACTCCGGCGACACCGCACGGGAGCGCGAGCAGGAGCGGGCACAGGGGCCGGAGCGCGAGCGGGAGCGGGCACAGGAACCGGAGCAGGGGCGGGAACGGGGGCAGGGGCGGGAGCCGGCACAGCGGGAGCCTGCGCGACCGGACGCGGCACAGCGGTCGGCGGCTTGACGTCGTCGCTCACGGCGCCGCACCCGCAGGACGCGGCGCCGACCGCCGCCGCCGGTGCGCGAAGCCGGCTCAGCTGTTGGGGCGCAGGGTCCAGACAACGGTCATCTCGCCGGTGACGGCCCCGTCGGCACGCCGGATCTCGATGGCGACCGGGAACTCGGGACGCTCCCCGGCGTCGAGTTCCGCGACCACGTCGGCGGCCGGACGGCCCAGCGTGGCGGTGGCGGTGACCGGGCCCATGGCGAGCTTGCGGTAGGCGATCTGCGCGCCGACGGCGAGCGGCACCGCACGGGAGAGCTGGTCGCCGAACGCGGCCAGGACGATCGCACCGCTGGCGGACTCGCCGAGCGTGAACATCGCCCCGGCGTGCGGGCCGCCCACGTGGTTGTGGAACTCACCCTGGTCCGGCAGGGCGACCACGGCCTTCTCCGGACCGGCCTCCAGGAACTCGAGGTGGAGGGTCCGGGCCATCGGCACGGTGGCGGCGAGCATCTCGCCGACGGACATCTGGTCTGCGCTCATACCCGGAGGTTACCTGCGGGTAGCTTCGGCTGGCCAGACCGGTGTGACGAGCCCCGCACCCCGATCCCCGGTGATGTGGACTACATCCGCGCGCTGCCGGGACACGAGCGGCCGTGGCCGCAATCCGGGACTTCACGGACGCTGTTCGTGTGTTCCGGGCAACGGCGCCCCGATTCGGTACATCCCTGACAGGGGGCGGTGACCGAATCGTGTCCTGCACGGCACTAGGGTTTCTGGCCATGTGGCCAGGACAGCAGCCCCCCGGGGGAGAGCAGAACCCGCAGGCGCAGAACAATCCGTACCAGCAGCCGGGATACCAGCAACCGGGATACCAGCAGCCGAATCCGTATCAGCAGCCCGGCTACCAGCAGCAGCCCAACCCCTATGTCCAGCAGACCCAGTGGGGGTCCCCGTCGCCCGCGGGCGCGCCCACGCCGCCTCCCGGCAGCGGCGGGCCCGGGGGCGGAGGCAACCGGACGAAGCTGGTCGCGATCGTCGCGGCCTCCGCCGTCGTCGTCGCCGCCGGAGTCACCGGCTTCCTCGTGCTGGGCGGCGGTGACGACGAGAAGACCGACGTGAGCAAGGAGAGCCCGAGCCCCACGGCCTCCGTGACCGCCTCCGCCTCGTCCGGCACGGACGACGACCCGCGGAGCAACGAGACCGAGAAGCCGACCGTCGCCGGCTGGAAGGTCGTCGTGAACCCCAAGTGGGGCCTCGCCTACGACGTGCCGGGGGACTGGGAGGTCCAGTCGCCGGGCCTGAGCCAGGGCTTCGAGTGGGAGGACAAGAAGAAGTCCGACGGCTACGACCGGATCCTTCAGGGGGGCACGGCCGAGCTCAAGTCGAAGTGGTGCTCCACGGACTCCGACAAGGACGGCAAGACGGAGGACACCGCGCTGGCCGTGGTCGGCTCCAAGGGCGCCGAGGGCGCCAAGACCACCGACGAGATCGCGATCAACACGCCCGCCTGGTGGGTGTTCGGCGGCTACACCGAGCCGGACAAGAAGAGCCTCACCTTCGACAAGAAGGCGACCGCCTTCACCACCGCCTCGGGCATCAAGGGCAGTTACGCCTGGGCCCGGTCGACCAACACGCCCCAGAAGGGCAAGTGCGACAGCGACGGCAAGGCGATCACGTTCGGCTTCAAGAACTCCACCGGCGACTTCGTGTCGGTGAACCTCTACGGAGCCAAAGGCGTGAAGGACGAGCTCCCGACGGCCACGATCATGCAGATCCTCAGCACCGTACGCCTCCACGGGACACCCACGCACAACTAGTTGCGGGGGCGACCGTGGACGGTGGGGGCGCGGCGCGGTCGGCGGGCGGGGTCGGGCGACGGGCGCCGGTCAGCCGATGCCGAACGCGCCCTCGGGCGGCTCGGGCGAGGGGACGGCGTCCTCGTCCCGCACCGGGTGCGCGTCCCCGATGAAGCGGCGCAGGCCCGAGCCGTGCTCGACCCTCGCCGGGAACGCGTCGGAGGCCGTGCGGCGGGCCAGGGCGCTCACGTCGAGGGGGCGGTGCGCGGCGGCGAGGACCACGTTGCCGAACCGGCGGCCGCGCAGCACGGCCGGCTCGGCGATGAGCACCAGCTCCTCGAACACCGCTGCCAGGTTGGCGAGTTGGGAGCGCAGAAAGCCGAACGGCGCCGAGTCCGCGAGGTTCGCGAGGTAGACGCCGTCACCGCGCAGGACCCGTCCGGCCTGTCGGGCGTAGCTGAGGGACGTGAGTGCGGCGGGAACCCGCGAGCCGCCGAAGACGTCGGCGACGAGTACGTCGGCGGAGTCGTCCGGCGCCGTCTCCAGCCAGGCCCGCGCGTCCGCGGCGTGCAGGGCGACGCCTGCCCCGGCCGGCAGGGGCAGGCACTCGGCGACCAGGTCCAGCAGCCGGTGGTCGAACTCGACGACGTCCTGCCGGGAGCCCGGCCGGGTCGCGGCCAGGTACCGGGGCAGGGTGAGCGCGCCGCCGCCCAGATGCAGCGCGTCCAGCGGCAGCCCCGGCTCGGCGACGGTGTCCAGGACGTGGCCGAGACGGCGCGCGTACTCGAACTCCAGGTGGGTCGGCTCGTCGAGGTCGACGTACGACTGCGGGGCGCCGTCGACCGTCAGCAGCCATGCCCGGTCCCGGTCGACGTCGGGCATCAGCTTGGCGACGCCGTGGTCGACGGCTCGGGACACGGGTACGGGGTCGTCTTTCGCCTGCCGGCTCACCTGGTCGTTCACGCTCTCATTGTGCCGGGGGGACCGCGGCGCGCGTCCGCGGTCCCCCCGCCGTGCCTGCCGGACCGCGGCGCGAGTCCGCGGCTCGTCCACGAGGCGCGGGCCGGCTCAAGGCGCGGGCCGGCTCACAGGACGGCTGTCACCGTGCCCGCCGCGACCGTCCGGCCGCCCTCCCGGACGGCGAACCCGAGTCCCGGCTCCAACGGGACCTCCCGGCCCAGTTCGACGGTCATGGCGACCCGCTCACCGGGCCGCGCCACGGCGGTCTCCCCCAGGTCCACGTCCCCGACGACGTCCGCCGTGCGGATGTAGAACTGCGGCCGGTAGCCGGTCGAGACGGGCGTGGCACGGCCGCCCTCCCGCGTCGACAGCACGTACACCTCGGCGGAGAACCTGCGTCGGGGCGTCACACTGCCGGGGGCGGCCACCACGTGACCGCGGCGCACCGCGTCGCGCGGCACTCCGCGCAGCAGCAACGCGACGCTGTCGCCGGCCTGTGCCTCGTCCATGGGCTTGCCGAACGTCTCCAGACCCGTCACCACGCTGTCGACGCCCGCGCCGAGCACCTCGACCCGGTCGCCCACCCGCACCGTGCCCCGCTCCACGGCCCCGGTGACGACGGTCCCGCGGCCGGTGATGGTGAGCACGTTCTCCACGGGCAGCAGGAACGGCGCGTCGAGATACCGCTCGGGCAGCGGCACATAGGTGTCCACCGCGTCGAGCAGCGCGTCGACCGACGCCGTCCATCGCGGGTCGCCCGCCAGCGCCTTCAGCCCCGACACCCGGACGACGGGCGCGGCGTCGCCGCCGTAGCCGTGCTCGGTGAGCAGGTCGCGGACCTCCAGTTCGACGAGGTCGATGAGCTCCTCGTCCCCCGCGTCGGCCTTGTTGAGCGCGACCACGATGTGGTCCACCCCCACCTGCCGGGCCAGCAGGACGTGTTCGGCGGTCTGCGGCATGATCCCGTCGAGCGCGGAGACGACCAGGATCGCCCCGTCGAGCTGCGCGGCGCCGGTGACCATGTTCTTGACGTAGTCGGCGTGGCCCGGCATGTCGACGTGCGCGTAGTGCCGGGTGTCGGTCTCGTACTCGACGTGCGCGATGTTGATGGTGATGCCGCGCGCGGCCTCCTCCGGGGCGCGGTCGATGCGGTCGAACGGCACGAAGGCGCCGGTCCCGCGGTCGGCGAGGACCTTCGTGATGGCCGCGGTCAGGGTGGTCTTGCCGTGGTCGACGTGACCCATGGTGCCGATGTTGAGGTGCGGCTTGGTGCGCACGTAGGCGGTCTTGGGCATGGCTGTACCTCGAAGCGTGTCCGTAGGAGTTCCAGAGGAACGCGGGCCCCGTGTCACTGCCCGACCCTCCCCCTGCGGGGTCCGCCGGACGATCCGGAGAGGGTCAGCTTCGGGCGCCGTCGACAGCGGCCGGGAGAGGCGGGACGGCAGCCTTCGGGGCATCCGCGACTGCGGATGCGGCGAGGAGGAAGGCGTACCGGAACATGTCGTCGATCATCGCGCCCCGTTCGTCCGGTGTCGAAGGGTTTTCTGCGACCCGGCCGGCAGCCGACCGCCGCCGTCTCGAGGTCGGGCGTCCTGTGTCCGGGGTCCGCTCGTCCGGGGCCTGTGCGTCCGGGGCCTGTGCGTCCAGGGTCCGCGTGGCCGGGTGCCGGCCGGCGGTTGTCGTGCCGTCCGTCACCCGGCCCTCACCCGGCCCGGACGCCGCCGATGTTCTTCAGGGCCTCGCGCACGCTCAGCGGCGCGAACCTGCCCCGCTCGCGGGCGAGGAAGGCGCGCACGGCCTCCGGGTCGGTCTTGGCGTACTCGCGCAGGCTCCAGCCGATGGCCTTGCGCACGAAGAAGTCGGGGTGCCCGGACTGGCGCAGACAGTACGCGAACAGACGATCCGCGTCCGTGCGGTCCTTGTAGGTCAGTTGGTGGAGCAGGGCGGTGCGGGCGACCCACAGATCCTCGTCGACGATCCAGGCGTCCATGTCGGCGGTGAGCCGGGGATCGGCCGCGACGAGGGCTCCGACCACATGGGCGGCGAGCAGGTCCACCGTGTCCCACCAGGACGTCGTGGCGACGAGCAGGCGGGCCGTCGGCAGGAAGGCGGAGGACAGGCGTCCCGCGTGCCGGCGCAGGTAGTCGACGGCGAAGTAGTGGTACTCGCGCTGCGGCAGCGCCCAGCAGCGCAGCGCGATCGCCGTGCAGTCGTCCTCGCCGGGGCGCGGGACGCCCGCCAGCACCGTGCGGGAAAGGGCCCGGCGGTCAGGTGTGGGCAGGCCCAGGAACGGGGCGACGTCCTTCATGTACGCGCGCATCGCCGCCGCCCGGCCGGGGTCGGCCGCGGCGCCGTACACGGTCGTCAGCCGCTCCAGCACGGTGTCGGCGAGAACACTGTCCGGCACGCCGGGAGCGCCCGCACTTGTGACGGTCATGAGACGCACCATACGGCGATCACACATCTCCTTCGGTTACTGTCGCTGGATGCTCGATGCCACCACCCGCTCTGGCGGCACCGCCACGGCCCCTCCCCGGGCCATTGCCACGGAGCTCGTCGTCCCCGCCGTCCTCCCACTCGTCACAGGCGTCGTCACGCCCGCCGTGCCACCCGTCGTCGCCCGCGCCACGGCTCCGGTCCCCGCGAGCGGCGGGCTCGCCGCGCGATGCACCGCGGTGCTGCTCTCGCCCTGGTCCCGCCTGGCTCTGCTGGTCGCGCTGCTCGTCGCGGCCGCCACGAGCGTGCTGCTCTTCGAGCCGCAGAAACTGCTCGCGGACGGCTGGCCACCGCAGTTGGGCGGTCCTTCGGCGGCCGTGGTCTTCGCGCTGGCGTACGGGCTGTGCACGGTGGCGTTCGTACCGAGACCGCTGCTGAACCTGGCCGCGGGCGCGTTGTTCGGCTCGCAGTGGGGCATCGCGGCGGCGCTGGCGGGCACCGTGCTGGGGGCCGGCACGGCCTTCGGGCTGGGCCGTCTCCTCGGTCAGGAAGCCCTGCGGCCGCTGCTGCGCGGACGGCTGCTCACGGCGGCGGACGGGCAGCTCAGCCGGCACGGCCTGCGCTCGATGCTGGCGGCCCGGCTGTTTCCCGGCGTTCCGTTCGCGGCCGCTAACTACTGCGCCGCCGTCTCACGGATGAGCTGGCCGTCCTTCCTGATCGCGACCGCGCTCGGCTCGGTCCCGAACACGGCCGCGTACGTCGTCGCCGGGGCCCGCGCCTCCTCCCCCACCTCGCCGGCCTTCCTGATCGCCCTCGGCTGCATCGCCCTGCCGGCGCTCGGCGGCGCGGCGGTCGCCTGGCGCAAACGCCACCACCTGCGCCGCGCGTGACGCGGTGACCGGCCAGGACGGCTGCTACGCCCGGTACACGTCCAGCCGACCGCACATCCCGAACCTCCCGCGCTCCGACGGCTCTTCCGCGCGTACGACCGCCTCGGCGAGGTGGGAGACGTCCCCGTCCGCGAGCCGGTCCAGCTGCTCCGCCGTGGTCTGCGCCGCCGCCCGCGCACCGCGGAGCCAGCGCTCACGCCATGCGGAGAGCCGGGGCCGTACGAGCGCGGCGGCGGCCCGGTGGAAGGCGGCCAGGGCGGCCGCCGGGTCCGGCGCCTCGCGCAACGCCCGGTAGCCCTCCATCGCGAGGTCCCGCCGCGCCCGCGCGATCCGGGCCTGCTCCGCCTCCGGGGCGTCGGCCGGGATCGCCGTCGCGGCGGCGTACGTCTGCGGGTCGGCGAGGTACCGCGGGGGCAGGGTGAGCACCGCGTCGCCCGCTTCGGGCAGCCCGCTGTTCTGCATCAGCACCGCGATGCGCAGGTCGTCCTCGTTGACCAGCCGGTGGATCGTGCCGGGCGTGAACCAGACGACCGTGCCGGGCGTGAGCGGCGTGACCCGGTGGCCGGCCGCAGTCAGGGTCTGCACCGCGCCTCGGCCGCCCGTGACGACGTACCCCTCCGTACAGGCCAGGTGCATGTGCGGGGTTCCGCCGCGCAACCCGTCGGACGCGGGCCAGTCGTACACGCACAGCTGCGACACGGCGACGCCGCCGGGCAGCCCCGCGTACCCGCTCACCAGGGATGCTCCTCGAGGTACTTGGCGATCTCCGGCCGCTCCCAGGCGCCGTCGGCCACGACGACGCGGTAGCGGCGCGTGAGCGTCTCGCCGGGGGCCAGCTCCAGTTCCTCGAAGAAGGCCCAGGACGGGGCGATGCCGGCGAAGGGCTCGTTGCGGACGAACCAGTGGGCGGGGTGCGCGCCCCGGGCGCCGTCGTGGTCGTTCTCGGGCGCGTGCGCGAAGACGACGGTGGCATGGCCGTCGACGCCGTCGTGTTCGCCGGACAGGGCGAGCCAGGGGCTCTGCGACGCCATCAGCCCCGGTCCCTCCCCGTCCGGGCCGATGATCCGGCCGTCCCGGAAGGCCCGCGGGCCGCGCCAGAACAGACCCGTGTAGCCGGCCATCTCCCGCCCGGCGGTGGTCGGGCTGCCGAAACGCAGCGGCTCCTCCCGGCGGTTGACGACGGCGCTGGTCCAGGTCAGCGCCCAGGAAGCGGAGGCGTGGTCGACGTCGTGCACCTCGATCCGGCGCGACTCCCGCGCCCACAGCTCCCCGCTGTGCGGCCGCCAGTCGAGACGCTCGGCGATGACGACCCGGCCGTCCTTCGCGGCGACCTCGTCGAAACCCGTGTGCGTCATGGAGCCGACCCGCTCGGGCAGCTCGCGATAACCGTCGCCGTGGACGTAGGAGTTGCCGCCCCACAGGTTGGCCCCCGAGAGGTGGGAGGCGGTCAGCGACAGACCCTTGTGCCAGCGGTGGTCGTTCGGGCGGTAGTCGGTGACGACGTCGCCGGCCAGGGTCCGCATCGGGTGGATGTACGGCTTCGGCGCCTCCCACGCGGCCTCCGGCCGGTAGACGTAGGCGAGCAGCTCCACGCCGGTGGCCGGGTCGGTGACCGTGACGCGATCGCCGTGGGCGTGGACGAGCCGCAGCTCCCCGGTCACGCGGGCACCTCCGCCTGCCCGGGATCCGCGACGACGCCCGTGCGCGTGCCGCTGCCTGCGTCTGCCCCTGCCTCTGTTCCTGCGCCTGCGCCTGCGAAGCCCGTGCTCGTGCCCGTGCCCGTGCCGGGAGCCCAGCCCGGGGCGCCGCCGTGCAGCGCCGTGTAGTAGGGATCGCCGGGCCTTATCTCGCCCCGCCGCACCGTCGTGTCGGTGAACGCCGACTTGTACAGCGCGGTGACCAGTTCCAGGCTGGTGCGTCCGTCGGCGCCGCTGCTGCGCGGCCTGCGGCCGGCCCGCATGCTCGCGACCAGCTCCCGCAGCTGCGCGAGGTGCGAACTGGGGACGTCCGTGCCGAAGTCCTGCCAGCCCGCCGCCTCGTCGCCCGGCACACCGGGGGCGGGGGTGACACGCCAGTCGGCGTTGGAATGGCCGTAAAGATGGGTGAGCTCGACGGTGGCGCGCTCGCAGTCGATGCGGATGCGGCTGACCTCGTCGGGACTCAGGACGCTGTTGACGATCGTGGCCAGGGCGCCGCTCTCGAAGCGGACCAGCGCGGTGGAGACGTCCTCGGTCTCCACGTCGTGCACGAGCCGGCCGGCCATCGCGCGCACCTCGCTCCAGGGGCCGAGGAGGTCGAGCATGAGGTCCATCTGGTGAATGCCGTGGCCCATGGCCGGGCCGCCGCCCTCCGTCTCCCAGCGGCCGCGCCACGGCACGGCGTAGTACGCGGTGTCGCGGTACCAGGTGGTCTGGCAGTGCGCGACGAGCGGCCGCCCGAGGGCCTGCTCGGCGAGCAGCCTCCGCACGTGCCGCGTCCCCGAGCCGAAGCGGTGCTGGAAGACGATCGCCGAGTACGGGCCGCCCTGCGTGCCCTCCTCCGCCTCCACGGCCGCGTAGTCGGCCAGGGTCGGCACGGGCGGCTTCTCGCACCACACCCAGGCGCCCGCCCGCAGCGCGGCCACGCTCTGCTCGCGGTGCAGGGTCGGCGGGGTGCAGATGGTCACGAGGTCGGGCCGCTGCTCCGCCAGCATCCGCTCCAGATCGGTGTAGGCGTGCGGGACGCCGCCGTCCGCGCAGAACTCCCGGACGGCGGTGGCATCGATGTCAACGGCCGCCACGACCTCGGTCTCGCCCTCGGCGGCGAGCTGCTGGAGAGCGGGCAGATGGGACCCACGGCCGATGGCGCCGGCGCCGATGACGGCGGCCCGGATGCGGCGGCCTTCGAGCGGTATCCGGGGCGGAGTGGAGGGGGACATGGACGTGATCAGCACTCCTGTGACGTGCGGCCGTTCAGCCGGGCGGTCCAGCGACGAGCGGGAAGCGTGCAGTACATGCCTACAGCAAGCGCTTTCCCGTCGGCAGCAACGTATGCGGCGGCCCTGCGGCCGGTCAACCATGCGTGCCCGCGCCGCCGCCCTGCGGCAGGCCACACGAGGGCGCACCGGGAGGACGAACCGGAGGGGGGCCGGAGGACGGGCCGGGGCGGGCCAGGGGGCGGGCCGGAGGCCGGCCGCGGCGTCCGCGAAACCCCTGTGAACGAGGCGGCACACGAGACCGCTACGCTTCCTTTGCACAGTCTTGAATCAACGGTCGCGGCGGCCCGCCGTCGACGTCGCCCCGCTCCGATCGGCACTTGGACTCCGTAACCTCATGTCTTGGTTTGAATCCCTCATCCTCGGACTCGTCCAGGGGCTGACCGAGTTCCTCCCCGTCTCCTCCAGTGCGCACCTGCGGCTGACCGCTGCGTTCTCCGGGTGGGAGGACCCCGGCGCCGCGTTCACGGCGATCACTCAGATCGGCACGGAGGCCGCGGTCCTCATCTACTTCCGCAAGGACATCGGCCGGATCATCGCGGCGTGGAGCCGGTCGCTGTTCGACAAGACGATGCGCAAGGACCACGACGCCCAGATGGGCTGGCTGGTGATCGTCGGCTCGATCCCGATCGGCCTGCTGGGCGTGACCCTGAAGGACCAGATCGAGGGACCGTTCCGCGACCTGCGGATCACTGCCACCATGCTCGTCGTGGTCGGCATCGTGATCGGCGTCGCCGACCGTCTCGCGGCCCGCGACGAGACGGGCGGGAAGCACCGCGCGCCCAAGCAGCGCAAGACGCTGGAGAACCTGGGCGTCAAGGACGGCCTGATCTTCGGCCTCTGCCAGGCCTGCGCGCTGATCCCCGGCGTCTCGCGTTCCGGCGCCACCATCAGCGGCGGCCTGTTCATGGGCTACAAGCGCGAGGCCGCGGCGCGCTACTCGTTCCTGCTGGCCATCCCGGCCGTGCTGGCCTCCGGGGTCTTCGAGACGAAGGACGCGCTGGAGGGCGGCCATGTGGCCTGGGGGCCGACGCTGTTCGCGACAGTGATCGCCTTCGCGTCGGGTTACGCGGTCATCGCCTGGTTCATGAAGTTCATCAGCACCAAGTCGTTCATGCCGTTCGTCTACTACCGCGTCGTCCTCGGCATCGTCATCATCGCCCTGGTCGCGACGGGCGCGCTGAGCCCGCACGCGGCGGAGTCGGCGGGCTGACGCACCCGCCAGGCGGGTCGAATCGGGCCTCCGCCGGGCCGGGTCGGTGGGGTCGGATCGAGCTGGTCCGGGCCGGGCCGGGCCGGATCAGGTGGGGCCGGGTGGGTCGAGGCGTGGGACATGGAACGGCGGGGTCGGGTGAACTCGCCGCAGCAAGGGCCCGGTTGATCGATCAGCCGTGATGAAGCCCATATCGGCGGGCGTAGCCGTCCGGTAGCGCAGTGTCAGTGCTTGCGCCTAGGCTTGGCGCATGTCCCCCACTTCTGTCTCCCCTGGTTCCGTGCGGTCCGCTGCCGAGGTGAACGAGCGGATCCGGGCGCTCTGGATGCGCGCCGGCGGGTCGCTGTCGACCCAGGAGCGGGCGGAGTACGAGCTGTTGGTGGTGGAGTGGGCCTCGGCGATCCGCGGTGAAGTGGTCAAGGCGGCCTGAGTCCCTTCCCCTCTCGAGATTCCCACGCCGAATCCGTGAGACTGATCAGCGGCGCCGGGTACGGCGAAGTGATCCTCTCCGCATCTGCGGAGGAGCTGCAACGACTGGCGGGTGCGGTGGCGCAGGGCGAGGGAATCCTCCGCTCCGCGTCATCGCTGACAAGGACGCTCCCCGGGCAGCAGCGCAACCGGTCGAGCCCCCGACCAACGACCCTCTGAGCCTTCTCTGATCCGCCCTCGCCGGATCAGAGAAGGCTCTCGTCGCGAACCGTCCATCCTGCGCCCAGCTCGCCCCGCAGAGCCGCCAGGGCCGCCTGCGCCTGCTGCTTGAAGAGCTGACGTTCCTCGTCCGACCACGGCGACGGATCCGGCGGATAGGCCCAGTCGATCGACGACTGGTACCACTCGGACAGCCTGGCCAGCTCCGTCCTGAGCGCGGGACTTATCGGCAGCCGCTGCAGGTCGACGGGGTAGCCGTACTCGCTGTGCATGTCCACCGGCCACAGCGGGGTGTCCACGCCGGCCTCGAAGAAGAATCGCAGGGAGGAGGTCACACGCCATCCTCCCTCATCCGGTAGGCGTCCTCGTCGGGGCGGGGCTCCCGGGGATCTCGTCGACGTCGCCGGTGAACGTCCATACGGCATGGCTGCCGGGGCCGACGGTCAGGGTGGAGTGGCCGATCCGCTCGATGTGCCGGTCGGGCACGGGCCGGTTGAGCGCCATGTCGACCTGCCGCAAGCCCGCTTGGTCACGCGGGACGGCGTCGAGCCGAATGGTGGTGCCACCCCGTTCCGCGACCACGCCGCCGCCCGTAACCGTCCGGACGGCGAACCCGCCGGCCCGGAGCAGCGGCACGGTGTCGGCGAGATCGGCCTCGGTGACCGCAATCCGTACGGAGGTCACGTCACGCATCAGGTGCGTGCGGTAGCCGTCGGAGAGGTAGCGCTCCCTGCCGACGTCACCGGGAAAGCTCGCCGGCTCTGTGTGGCCGCGGGGATCGGCGAAGTACTCCGGCCGGTACTCCATCGCCCAGGCCCCGAAGGCGTCGTACTCGGTGGTGGTGAGGACGGCGTCGAACCACGGCACGGGCACACCGTCACCGAAGTCCCGCGTCTGGAGGAAGGCGATGGGATCGGCGACCCCCTCGCTCCGCAGACGCTCGGTGACCGTCTTAAGGTCTCCCGCTCGTTCGGTCGACAGCCCGAGCCCGGCGGAGCCGAGGGTGCCGTCCTGTCCGGCGACGTCACCGACTCCGAACAGTTCCAGGTAGGTCTCACGGCCCATCAGATAACGGCCGGTCCAGGTCTGTCCGCCGGTCCCGGTCGTGGTGCGGACCTGGAAGTCGGCGAAGTCCGCGAGGTAGCCGGAGTGTTCGATGGCGTCGGCGGTCTCCCGGTCGAGGACGCCGTAGGAGTGGTTGTAGAACAACAGCTGCCGGTCGTACGTGGACCGGCTCCCCTCGGCCTGTGCCGTCCCCACGCCACCCCCGATCGCTCCGGCGAGGGTCACAGCGAGTACGACGATCATCCGTAAGGTCCGAGGCATCAGCATGCGAGCGATCGTAGGCCGGAGAGGACTGTGCCGTGGTTCCTTTCCCCGGCGCTGTCACGGTGCCGCGTCATGAGCACGGACGTCCACGGCGGCATCGAGTTTCGCCGTCCCGGCGTCCACACCGGCAACGACGACGGTGAGCCGTGGGTGAGGGCCATGGGTCTCTGACCGCTGTACGACGAGACTGATTAGGCTGTACGACAAGACTGATCACGCGGCCCTCGGCTGTCTCTTCGGCGTGCGCAATCACGCGGGTTGTCCACCCGCTCGCACCAGACCGCGGCCTTCCGGTCCACCTCTCGATTACTGCGCGCCGCACGGCAGGGGCTGCTCTCCGGTCTCTCCGGTCTCTCCGGTCACGTTGACCTGCGGGGACGGACCGAGCAGGCGACCTCTGACGAGTGGATGTGCGAGACACCGATTGCTGGATAGAGTCGTCTCGTGACAACCGGTTGCGGGGACAACCAATGCACCTTGCGGCTGCCCCCATCCTGGGGAGGGCCTACAGCACATGAGTCGTCGCTCTACTGGTTCTGTCGGTGTCTGGGCTGAGATGCAACGGCAGCAACAGCGCCAGCAGGAAGCCGAAGCCAGACGGCGGAGACAGCAAGAACAGCAAGCGCGGGCCTACCAGCGGCGAGCAGCCCAGAGCCACCGCGAGTACCGACAGGCAGAGGCTCTACGCCGCACGGAGGAACTGGACGCACAGGTTGCGTCGTTACAACGTCTGCTCGCCTCGGGTTGCCAGGCTCAGGCCTTCAGGGCTTCCTCTCTCCTGCGACGTGAAGAGGTGCAGCCCTTCGCTCCAGGGCCCCTGGCGCAGCCGGTGCCCATGCCGGATTTCCATCACTACCAGACGCAGAGCGGCTGGACGGCGAGTCGCAGGGCCCAGGCGCAGGCCGAGGCACGAGCGCGCTTCGAGCGTGACTGGCAGACGGCCCAGGCCGCGGAAGTCCAGCGACAGCGACAACTGGCCTCGTATCAGCGGGAGTACCAGCAGTGGGTCGATACCCAGCTGGCGGATGTGCGGCGGCACAACGCCGGGGTCGGCGCCATGACCGAAGGCGTGAGGCGCCAGGATCCCGACTCCGTGATCGAGTACTTCTCTGCCGCCCTGTACGCCTCGACGGTATGGCCGGAGGACTTCCCACGTCAGGTGGCTGCCGCGTACGACCCCGCAGCCCGGCAACTGGTGCTGGACTGGGAGTTGCCCGCTTACGGCATCGTGCCGGAGGTCAAGGCCGTCCGGTACATGTCCGGGGTCGACCAGGACAAGGAGACCCCCCGCCCGGTGGGCCAGCGCCGTGCTCTGTACAGGGAGGTTCTGGCTCAGTGCATGCTGCTGGTTCTGCATGAGCTGTTCGGCGCGGATGAGCTGGGCGCCCTCGAGTCGGTGGTCCTGAACGGGTTCGTCGACGGGCATGACCCGACGACGGGCCGAGCGGGTCATATCTTCCTGGCGACCGTCATGGCCCCGCGCTCCTCGTTCCGTGATCTGCACCTGGCGCAGGTCGACGCCGGCAGTTGCCTGGCCGACGCACTGCGCGGGCAGCTCTCCATGCGACCGGACCAACTCACACCGGTGCGGCCGAGCAGACGGCCGCAGGAGGTCGGGAACCGCGTCGTCGCCCACGGCGGCGATGAGGAACCGGACCTGTTCGCCATGGACCCGGTCGCCTTCGAGGATCTCGTCGCCGATCTCTTCCGCGCCATGGGGATGCAGGCGGTGACCACCCAGCGCTCAGGCGATGGCGGTGTGGACGTCGACGCCCTGGATCCGACACCGATCCGCGGCGGCAAGATCGTCGTGCAGGTGAAGCGCTACCGCAACACGGTGCCGCCCACCGCCGTGCGCGACTTGTACGGAACCGTGCAGGACGCCGGCGCCAACAAGGGTGTCCTCGTGACGACATCAGGGTTCGGCCCCGGCTCGCACACCTTCGCCAACGGCAAGCCACTGGAACTCGTCTCGGGCCCTGAACTGGTCGATCTGCTCCATCGTCATGGGCTGCGTGGGCGGCTGGGCGACGGAGACCGCCAAGCCGCCGCACAAAGAGCGCCCTCGAGGCGGGACTCCCGGCTGCCCGACGACTACAACGTCCTCGGCATGTCGTGGACCGGAAACGTCGCCCTGGACGTGTGCGCTCTCGTCTGCCGCGGCAGCCGGGTTCTCAGTGACGATCACTTCGTCTTCTTCAACAACCCGCAGACGCCGGACGGCTCAGTGCGTGCGCTTCCCGCCACCGCACCCGACAGGGCCGCGATCTGTGTGTCCTTCGACCAGTTGCCCGATGACGCCGACCGGTTCGTCCTCGTGGCGGCCGTCGACCCAGAGGTCGACCCGAACGCCGACCTCTCCGGTTTCACGGACGCCCGGATCCGACTGCTCGACCCGGGGCTCGCCGAGCTGGGACAACTCGAGGTCTCCGACGGCCGGCCGCGCGAAACCGCCCTGGTACTCGGTTCCTTCCGCCGGAGGCCGAGCGGGGACTGGGACTTCGTCCTGGGCGGCAAGGGCTACACGGGCGGCCTGGAGGAACTCGTGCAGGACTTCGGCATCGAGGTGGAGTAGAGACCGTCCAGCGCCAGTCCCGGGGCCGCCCCGCCGTGAAGGCCGTGACGCGGCTCGACGATCCCTGTCGAGCCGCGTCCGGAGCCTCTTCACGTTTGATGCGGGCCGGACAGCAGAAGATCCCGATGCCGCAGAGCCAGCTGGAGCAGACCGGCGGCGGGAGACGACATACGGCTCGAAGGGAGATCGTTCACGCTGGCATCGTCGAGCGGCAGGCCGGTGATGGCCCCGTTCGAACGTGGTCCGCTGACGACAAGACCTTCGTCGTTCCTCTCGACCGCCTCGGCGAAGATCGTGTCGAAGGCGTCCGCTTCGAACACCGCCACCGTCAGGACACAGACAGCGAGGTTCAAAGGCTCCAACGCCATTCCCAGGCACCAGACACGCAACGAGCCGTCGGTCAGAGCAGCGTTGAGTGAGCTGTACGGCGGTTGCCCGTAGTCGACTTCAGTGCCCGAGTCTCCTTTGGCCTCTGGCGCTCCGAGCAACTCCTCGTTGTATTCGCGCATGATGGTCCGCCACAGATCCAGGTCCTTACGGTGCGCGAGAGGCGAGAACGACGCAGGCTGAATCATGCCGGCGGGTAAGGGCCCGTAGGTGCCCTCTCCCGTGGCGACTTGCCCGGCCTCTCGGTAGAGGAGAAAGAACGTGCCCTGCCCATCAGGTGTACGACGCACAGTCAGTGTGGCGACGGCGGGCAGAACGATCCGTTTCGCGAGCGACAGCGGATCGAGAGCCAGGAGCCTGCGCATGGGCACCGCACGCCAGGGCGGGCTCGCTTCGGGCGCCTGTCGCGTGGCCACAGCCAGTTCGTGAGCCACAGCCTCGTTCTGGTCGATGAGATCGAAGTACTGGCCGCTGCCGAACACCAGAAGAGGCTCTCCCGGACGAGACCAGTCGGTCCGCACAAGACGAAAGGAGGGACGATCCTCGAAGAGGGTGGGACGTGCCAGGGCCCCCATCGCCGAGGAATACCGTTCGTAACGGTGCGCCTTCGACTCCCTCGGGAGGCAACGGCGTGCCGCCCGCAGCAACGGCAGGTTGGCCGGTGGCGCTGTGTCTTGCCATTCCAGCCGCACCGCCGACAGGGGAACGGGAGCCGGTGGGCGCATGCTCTCCTCCCACAGCAAGGAGGAGCCGCCGATCCGCTCCAGTGAAGGGCGGGCGAGAACATGCATGTCAGCGGCTATGTCACACAGTCGGCCGAACCGTTGACGGAGGTCCGTCCGTTCCTTGACGAAGGATGCTCGAGACTCTCGGACGACAGCCTGATCAAGTGCACGCCACGCGTAGTACAACCCTGCGACAGCTACCAGTGCGCCCAACAGACCAAGCAACAATTGCGCGTCCACATACACCCCCGGCCATCGGCACGTCCGGATGGAGCTCTACCCTCCTGGCCGGTCCGACACGCGAACGCGCTTTGCTTTCACACACGTACGACGCGGTCGGATGCGCACCACCTGGTCGGCCGCCCCCTGGGACCGTCACCACGATTCAGTGAGCTCCCGGTCACAGGCGCAGGCGGGCCAGCACATCGTCCCCGGCTGCGTAGGGGCGCTCCTCGGGCAGCAGCCGGACCGCGGAGTCCAGGTCGCCGCTGCTCACGAGTCCGTGGATTTCGTGGGCGAGGGAAGTCACGTCACTGATCGCGACGATCCACTCATCCGCATAGCGTCGTGCGGCCTCACCGGAGAGCCCCAACTGCAGTGACCGGTGTGGCAAGGGCTGCATGCGCAGGTCCCGCTCCGGATCCCACTGCACCCGCGCCTGCGACCGCTGCAGCTGCCGCTTCCACTCCGCCTGGTCGGCGTGCAGCCCGGGCACGTAGTGCGAGAGGCACGCATGACGCAGGGCCCACTCGAAGCCGTCCCGCTGGATCTCCACGGCCAGGACGGTCTCCTGCCCCTCCTTCAGACCCCACCCACAGCGGTACATCATCCACAGGAAGCTGGGCTTGATCCATGTCATGCGCTCCCGGCTCCAGGCCGCCGGGAAACGGCCGTCGCAAGCTGCCGGGACGCCGATGGCTGGCCGGTAGGCCTGGTAGACGGTGACGGTCGCCTCGGTGTGGAGGGCACGGATGCGGAACTTCGGTTCCTGCTGCGCGGGTCGGTCATCGCCGTGGTTCCGGTCGTGCGTCTTCCTCGTTTTGATCTCTTCGTTCACGGGAGCAGACTGACCGCCCGCTCGTCCGTCGGGCCACCGAATTACGCCCCCGCCCGCACCGATCCCGGCACACACCTTGGCTGAGCAGCCCGCATGCCGAACACTCGGGCTCATGACGCAGCGTGTGGAACTCGCCGCCGTGATGGACCGGCTGGCCGTCGACGGCTTGGTCACCGACTACGCGGTGGCGGTCGACGACGGGGACTGGACGGCCTACCGCGACCTGTTCACCCCGGACGGTCGGGCGGACTACCGCTCGGCCGGGGGCATCGAGGGGGATGCCGGGAGCGTCGCCTCCTGGCTCGCGGACAATCTGCGGGTCTTCGCGATGCGGCAGCATCTCATCGTCAACCGCCGGGTGCGCTTCGGGATCCTGGAGCAGGACACGGGCGACACCGCGCGCGTGCAGGCCGACTACGTCAACCCGATGCGGTTCGCGGCCGGAGAGAACGGGTCGCCGCCCGGCGCGCCGGACTTCGTGTGCGGGGGCCGGTACGCGTTCGGTCTGCTGCGCACGCACGACGGCTGGCGGGTGCGGGAAGTGGCCGTACAGGAGAAGTGGCGCCGCATGTCCGATTGAGTCGCGACGAGCCGCGACGAGTTGAGCCGAGCCGAGGTGAGCCGCGACGAGTTGAGCTGAGCGTACGGCCGATGCCGGCGCACTGCGAGCCGAGGCGCACCATCGAGCCGGGACGTCGTCGCGAGCCGAGGTGCACCATCGAGCCGGGACGTCGTCGCGAGCCGAGGCGCACCATCGAGCCGGGACGTCGTCGCGAGCCGAGGCGTCACGTCGCGCCGCGCTGAGGCCCCGCGTCGGCGCGGGGCGTGCAGCCGATGCCGGCCGTGCGTCGACGTCGGACGTCCGGTCGATGCGGGGCGTCGGGTTCGGCCAAGTCCGGAACACGCCCTGTCCGAGATCGTTCGTGGAGCGCACACTGAAGCTCAGCGCGGGTAGGGAGGTGCGATGAAGACGCTCGGACACTGGCTCACCTCCCCCCTGCGGCGTACGGCCGTGGCCGCCCTCGCAGGCGCGCTGCCCGTGGCGGCCTTCCCGGGGCCGGCCCTGTGGTGGTGGGCGTATCTCGCGCTCGTCCCCTGGATTCTGCTCATCCGCTCCGCGCCGACGTTCCGGCGGGCCGCGTACGACGGCTGGAGCGGCGGGTTCGGATTCATGCTGGCCATGCACCACTGGCTGCTGCCGGACCTGCATGTGTTCACGCTCGTCATCGCCGCGCTGCTGGGCGGCCTGTGGGCGCCGTGGGGCTGGCTGGTGCGCCGGTTCCTGTCGGACGACGGCGTCCCCGCCCGGGGCCGGGTGCTGTGCGCGCTCCTCGTCCTGCCCTCCGGCTGGCTGGCCGTCGAACTCGTCCGTTCCTGGCAGGCGCTCGGCGGGCCGTGGGGCATGCTCGGGGCCAGCCAGTGGCAGGTGGAGCCGGCCTTGCGGCTCGCCTCGGTCGGCGGGGTGTGGCTGCTCAGCTTCCTGGTGGTGGCGGTCAACGTGGCGGCGGCCGTGCTGGTCGCACTGCCCGCGTCCCGGGCCCCGGCCGTCGCCGGGCTCGTGGCCACCGCCGCCACCGCCTCGGCCGCGTGGGTGTGGGCGCCGCACCCCGACGGCGAGGGGCAGGCCCGGATCGCGGTCGTGCAACCGGGGGTGATCGACGGGCCCGACCTTCGTTTCGACCGCGAGGAGCAGTTGACCCGCCGGTTGATCGGGCAGGACGTCGATCTGATCGTCTGGGGCGAGAGCAGTGTCGGGTACGACCTCGTCGAACGGCCCGATCTCGCCGAGCGGCTCGCGACGCTGTCCCGGGCCACCGGCGCGGACATCCTCGTCAACGTGGACGCCCGCCGCTCCGACCGGCCCGGCATCTACAAGAGCTCGATCCTCGTCGGCCCGGCCGGTCCCACCGGCGACCGGTACGACAAGATGCGGCTGGTGCCGTTCGGCGAGTACATACCGGCCCGTTCCCTGCTGGGCTGGGCCACGTCCGTCGGCGAGGCCGCCGGTGAGGACCGGCGGCGCGGCGCCGGACAGGTCGTGATGCACGCCGGCCCCGGGCTGCGCGTGGGGCCGATGGTGTGCTTCGAGACGGCGTTCCCCGATATGAGCCGTCGCCTCGCCGAGGACGGCGCGGACGTCGTCGTCGCCCAGTCGTCGACCTCGTCGTTCCAGCACAGTTGGGCGCCCGCGCAGCACGCCTCGCTGGGCGCGCTGCGCGCCGCCGAGACGGGGCGGCCCTTCGTCCATGCGACCCTCACCGGCGTTTCGGCGGTGTACGACGCGAGCGGTCGGCGCGTCGGCTCCTGGCTGGGCACGGGGGCGAGCACGACGGCCGTCTACGAGGTCCCGCTCGCCGGCGGCGTCACCCCGTACGTGCGGTACGGGGACTGGCCGGTCCATCTGGCCCTGCTGGTGCTCGCGGCCATGGCGCTCTCGGAGGGCGCGCGCAGGGTCAGGCTGCGGCGGACCGCTGCTGCACCGCTCGGACCACCCGCTCGCACAGCTCATGAGTCGCCAGCGCGTCCCGGGCGCTGAGCACCCTGCCCGCGCGCACGGCGTCGAGGAACGCGTACACCGCCTGCTCGATGCCGCGCTGGCGGGCCACCGGGACCCAGTCGCCGCGGCGGCGCACGGTCGGCTGCCCCTTGTGGTCGACGACCTCGGCGAGATTGACCACCTGCCGCTTGGTGTCCTGCCCGGACACCTCCAGGATCTCCTCGTTCGAACCGCTGAGCCGGTTCATCACGCCCAGCGCGGTGAAGCCCTCGCCGGCCAGCTGGAGGACCACGTGGTGCAGCAGTCCGCCCTCGGCGCGGGCGCGAACGGTCACGTCGTCGACCGCGCCGGGCACCAGGAAGCGCAGTGTGTCGACGACGTGGATGAAGTCGTCGAGGACCATCGTGCGCGGCTCCTCGGGCAGCCCGATCCGGTTCTTCTGCATGAGGATCAGCTCACGCGGATGGTCGGCGCACTGTGCGTAGCCGGGCGCGAATCGCCGGTTGAAGCCGACGGCGAGAGACGTGCCGCGCTCCTCCGCGAGTTCCACGAGCCTTTCGGAGTCGGCGAGTTCGTAGGCGAGGGGCTTGTCGACGTATGTCGCGACGCCCGCCTCCAGCAGCCGGGCGACGATCTCGGGGTGGGCGGCGGTCGGCGCGTGCACGAAGGCCGCGTCCAGGCCGGCGGCGAGGAGCGTGTCGAGGTCGCGGTGACGTTGCTCGTGGGGCACGCGGAGGGTGTCGGCGACCCGGTCGAGGGTGGCCGGGGTGCGGGTCTGCAGGTGGAGCTCGATCCCCGGCGTCGCGCCCAGCACCGGCAGATACGCCTTCTGCGCGATGTCTCCGAGTCCGATGCAGCCGACCTTCACGGGAGCTCCTTCACTGCTTGCCTGCCTGCACGGCAGCATACGACCCCGCCTCGGACGCCTGGCCGCAGGTCGGTGAACGGGGTGACTTGGCCGACCGAGGTGAGGTGGACGACCATACGTGGATGACGACGCAGCGCACCGAACCCGCCCAGAACGCCGACGAACGCACCATGCTGGAAGGCTGGCTCGACTACCACCGGCAGACGCTCGCGTGGAAGTGCGAGGGCCTCAGCGACGCACAGCTGCGCACCGCGTCGGCGCCGCCGTCCGAACTGTCCCTCATGGGTCTCGTGCGGCACATGGCCGAGGTGGAGCGCGGCTGGTTCCGCAAGGTCCTGGTGGGCGACGACCCCGGTCCTGTCTACTACAGCGAGGACGATCCCGACGGCGAGTTCCACCTCACCGAGCAGGACACCTGGGACCGGGCCCACGCCGTCTGGCAGGCCGAGATCGAGGTGGCGCGGCAGAACGCGGCCGGCGTCGCGCTCGACGACCTCTCCCGCGGGAAGAGCAGGTCCACCGACGAGCCGTTCAGCCTGCGATGGATCTACACGCACATGATCGAGGAGTACGCCCGGCACAACGGCCACGCCGACCTGCTCCGCGAGCGGCTCGACGGCGCCACGGGGGAATGACCGTCAGCACGGGCGGCCGAGCTCCCTCTCAAGGGGCGCGAGATCACCCGTGCGGGGCAACCTGCGCCCGTCCGCTGTCGCCCGGGCGGCCGGAACGACCAGAGTTGCGCGGGTGCATCGATCGACGACGACCACCGCGACGCTTCTGGCCGCCATGGCCTTCTCGGCGCTGTCCGGATGCGTGAGCGTCCAGCATCCGGCCGCGCCCGGTCCGGCGGCGGCCCCGTCCCGGCCGCCCGTGCCCGAGCCGGACGGCCGGGCCGGGACGCAGGTCGTGCAGGCGCCTGCCCGTGAGGCTCTGGAGATGGCCGGGCCGCCCCGCGAACCGGAGTCGTCCGCCCCGTCGGCCGCGCGACCGCGCACGGCTGCGGGCGGACCGGCGGCCGGCTCCCTTTCCCGCCCGCACGCGCGGCCGGACCGACCGGAGCGTCCGCGGCGCGCACAGCCTCGCGTCGAGATCCCGGACGTGGCGGCCGAGGTGCGCGGCAACGCCGAAGTCTGCGCACTCGGCGAGACGTACGGAGGCTGGCGGGGAGACAGTCCCGAGGCGGTGATCTGCGAGGAGGCCTACGGCCGGTGACCCGGGAGGGCCGGTTCCGGCGGGCGACCGAGGTGGGCCGGTCACGGGGGCGACCGAGGTGAGCCGCTACGGGGGCGACTGAAATGAGCCCACCCTCCGGAGGAGGGTCAGGGGGCGGTGATGTCCCAGTCGCCCCGCCCCTCCCCCAGCCTCAGCTCCATTCTGCTGATCGCCGCCCGCACGCCGTCCCCGTAGCTGTCGTCGGCCAGGGCCACGGCCGCCCTGCGCGCCCTGCGGACATGGGTGCGGGCGGCCTCGGCGCGGCCCAGCTTGACGTAGTCCGCCGCAAGGTTGAGATGCAGCGACGGGTACAGCGCGCGGGCTCCGGCCGACCCCGCGTGCTCCTCCGCCGCCGTGAGCGCCCTCAGATCCCAGGCGAGTTCGTCCAACGGGTCGTCGTGGGTGTCGGCCAGGTAGTGGGCGAGGGTGCAGCGGTGCAGCGGATCGCCGCCCTCACCGAGCTCCGTCCACAGGTCGAGCAGCCGGCTGCGGGCCTCCTCGCGGTCTCCCCCGTGGTGCAGCATCACGACCTGCCCGATCCGTGTCAGCACGGCATCCGGCGCCGTCTGCCCCTGTCGCTCCGCCACCACGGCCTCCTTGCGTCGTTGCGACGACGCTAGCCGCAGGGTGCGGCAAACCCGGTCAGGCGGCACCGGGCCGGTCCTTGGAGGAACCGGCCCGGCGGCCGACGGGCATCTTGGCGGCCGGCGGGGCGGTCAGGCCGGGCGGGTGGTCAGGCCGGGCAGGTGGTCAGGCCGGGCGGGTGGTCAGGCCAGGTTCGGGATCGTCCAGTCGATCGGTTCGTGGCCCTGCTGGGCCACCGCCTCGTTGATCTGGGTGAACGGGCTGGAACCGAAGAACTTCTTGGCCGAGAGCGGCGAGGGGTGCGCGCCCTTGACGACGATGTGCCGCGTCTCGTCGATGAGCGGGAGCTTCTTCTGCGCGTAGTTGCCCCACAGCACGAAGACGGCCGGGTCGGGCCGGTCGGCCACAGCGCGGATCACCGCGTCGGTGAACTTCTCCCAACCCTTGCCCTTGTGCGAGTTCGCCTCGCCGGAGCGGACCGTGAGGACCGCGTTGAGCAGCAGGACGCCCTGCTGCGCCCACGGCATCAGATAGCCGTTGTCGGGGATCGGCGTGCCGAGCTCCTGCTGCATCTCCTTGTAGATGTTCCGCAGGGACGGCGGGGTCTTCACCCCGGGACGCACCGAGAAGCACAGGCCGTGCCCCTGGCCCTCGCCGTGGTACGGGTCCTGGCCGAGGACGAGCACCTTCACGCTGTCGTACGGCGTCGCCTCGAGCGCGGCGAAAACCTCCTCGCGCGGCGGGTAGACGGGGCCGTTCGCCCGCTCCTCCTCGACGAACTCCGTCAGCTCCTTGAAGTAGGGCTTCTGCAGTTCGTCGCCCAGAACCCCGCGCCAGGACCCGGGCAGCATGGCGGTGTCGGTCACGTCAACGTCCTTCGTCGTGCGGTCATTTCCTCAGACCACAGAACCTACAGGCGACCACTGACAGCGTGACCGGAGCCGTCCCGACGGTGCGGCCTACCAGCTGGTCTTCCGCGACAGCTCCCACACCATCATGATCGTCGACGGGTCGAGGGCCCGCTCGCCGCCCGAGACGTCCTCGGACGAGGCGATGTACTGCTTGCCCTGCCACAGCGGCAGCAGCCGGGCGTCCCTGACGAGGATCTGCTGGGCCTCCTCGAAGTCCTTCGTCACGTTGGCACGGTCGCTCACCTCGCGGGAGCGGGGCAGCAGCACCTGGGTGATCTCCCTCGCCGGGTAGGGCGTGCCGAGCGCGTTCTGCTCGCCGACGAAGGGGGCGATGAAGTTGTCGGCGTCCGGGAAGTCCGGGGCCCAGCCTCGCCCGAAGACCGGGTACTCGCCCTTCTGGTAGCCGAGCACATAGCTGTTCCAGGGGCGGTTCTTCAGGGTGACGGAGAACAGGCCGGAGGCGTCCAGCTGGCTCTTGAGCTCCTTGAACTCCAGGGCGGTGTCGGAGCCGTAGCGGTCGGAGGTGTACCAGAACGTGAGCGGGACGGTCTCGTTGATCCCCGCTTCCTTGAGGATCTGGCGCGCCTTCTTGGCGTCGGGGTCGCCGAAGGAGTCGAAGAAGCCGGTGGTGTGGCCGGTCAGACCGGCCGGGACCATGGAGTACAGCGGGTCGACGGTGTCCTTGTAGACCTTGTGCGCGATGGCGGCCCGGTCGACGACCTGGGCGATCGCACGGCGCACGGCCAGCTTGTTCGACCAGGGGTCCTTGGGGTTGAACACCAGGTAGTTGATGTTGCTGCCGGCGGCCTCGATGAGCTGCAGGCCCTCGTTGACGTCGCCCTTGCGCCCGAGGTCGATGATGTCGTCGGCGGCGAGACCCTGGTAGGTGATGTCGATGTCCTTGGCGCGCAGGGCCTTGACCATCTTCCCGGAGTCCTGGAAGTAGCGGATGGTCACCGCGTCGTTCTTGCGCTCGGCGAAGCCCTTGTAGTTGTCGTTGCGCACCAGCACGGCCTGCTTGCCCTCTTCGTAGGACTGCAGCCGGTACGGCCCGGAGCCGACGATGCCGTCGTCCTTGCGCAGGGACTTCGCGGGGTAGTCGTCGGGGTCGACGATCGACATGCCGGGGGTGGCGAGCACGAAGGGGAAGGTGGCGTCGGCCTTGTTCAGCCGGAAGAGCACCTCGCGCTCGCCGTTCGCCTGGACGCTATCCAGGGTGCCGAGCAGCCCGTTGGGCCCGGTGCTCGCGTTGATCGCCCTGATCCGGTCGATCGAGTACTTGACGGCCTTCGCATCGAGCGTGTCGCCGTTGGAGAACTTGAGGCCCTCGCGCAGCTCGCACTTGTAGGTGCGGTTCGTGCTGTCCGTGAAGGCGCACTCGGCGGCGTCCGTCTGGGGCGTCGTCGCTCCGGTGGGATAGCTCAGCAGCGTCTGGTAGATGTTGCGGAACAGCTCCCAGGAGCCGTCCCAGGCCGCGGCAGGGTCCAGCGTGCTGGGCGCGCTGGTGGTGCCCACGACGATCGGTCCGGCATCGTCGGAGCTCTCCTCTCCCAGGAGGCTGCACCCGGCCACCAGGGATATGGACACGATTGCCGCCATTTGCTGCACGGATCGGTTCCGGTTGAACACGCGCACGCTCCTCGATCTGCCATGCCAAGGGTTGGCAGACCATACCGCAGCGCCGGACGGCCTGAACCCGCGGCGGTGGAGCGTTCTTGATCACTCCGGGTATGACTACGTTGTCATTCCCGTGTGCGGCGTCTCTGCGTGGACACGGGCGCCGTTTCCGTAAGGGGAAATCGGCGCCCGTGGCGATGCCGGTCCGGCCCACGCCGGCCGGCGGACCGGCCTGGTCAGCCCACGCCGGCGTTGAGGAAGATGCCCCCGTCGACGACGAGTGTCTGGCCGGTGATCCAGTCCGACTGGTCGGAGGTGAGGAACGCGGCAGTGCCGCCGATGTCGGAGGGCACTCCGAGCCGGGCCAGCGGATAGGCGGCCGCCGCCTCCGCCTCGCGGCCCTCGTACAGGGCCTGGGCGAACTTGGTCTTCACCACGGCCGGGGCGATCGCGTTGACCCGCACACGCGGCGCGTACTCGTGCGCCAGCTGGACGGTCAGGTTGATCATGGCGGCCTTGCTGATGCCGTAGGCGCCGATGAAGGGCGAGGCCGAGAGCCCGGCGACGGAGGCGATGTTGACGATCGCGCCGCCGTTGTCCTTCTGCCAGGCGTGCCAGGTCCGCTGGGCGAAGCCGAGGGCGGAGACCACGTTGGTCTCGAAGACCTTGCGGGCCACGTTCAGGTCGAGGTCGGCGATCGGCCCGAACACCGGGTTCGTGCCGGCGTTGTTGACCAGGAAGTCGATCCGGCCGAAGGCGGCCATGGTGCGCTCGACGGCGGCCGCCTGGTGCTCCTCGTCGTGCGCCTTGCCGGCGACGGCGATGACCCGGTCGGCGCCGAGCTGCTCGACGGCCTCCTTGAGGGCGTCCTCGCCCCGGCCGGTGATGCAGACCCGGTCGCCGCGGGCGACGAGCGCCTCGGCGACGCCGTAGCCGATGCCGCGGCTGGCGCCGGTGACGAGGGCGACCTTGCCGGAGAGTGCGGGCAGTTCAGTCATGTCGGTGATCCCCAGGTGTCCCTAGTGGGCGTTAGTCGAGCGGTCCGCCGGCGACGTACAGCACCTGGCCGGAGACGAAGCCCGCGGCCTCGTTCGTGAAGAAGGCGATCGCGTTGGCGATGTCGTCGGGCTCGCCGACGCGCGCGACCGGGATCTGGGTGGCGGCCGCGGCCTTGAACTCCTCGAAGCCCATGCCGACGCGCGCGGCCGTCGCGGCCGTCATGTCGGTGGCGATGAAGCCGGGGGCGACGGCGTTGGCGGTGATGCCGAACTTGCCGAGCTCGATGGCGAGGGTCTTGGTGAAGCCCTGCAGACCGGCCTTGGCGGCGGAGTAGTTGGCCTGGCCGCGATTGCCGAGCGCCGAGGACGACGACAGGTTGACGACACGGCCGAAGCCCGCGTCGACCATGTGCTTCTGAACGGCCTTCGTCATCAGGAACGAGCCGCGCAGGTGCACGTTCAGGACGGTGTCCCAGTCGGCGACGCTCATCTTGAACAGCAGGTTGTCGCGGAGCACGCCCGCGTTGTTGACGAGGATCGTGGGCGCGCCGAGCTCGTCGACGATCCGCGCGATCGCCGCTTCGACCTGGGCCTCGTCGGAGACGTCGGCGCCGATCGCGACGGCCTTGCCGCCCGCCGCGGTGATCTTCTCCACGGTGTCCTTGCAGGCGGCCTCGTCGAGATCGACGACGGCGACCGCGCGGCCCTCGGCGGCCAGCCGTACGGCGGTGGCGGCTCCGATGCCGCGCGCCGCGCCCGTGACCACAGCGACCCGCTGCTCAGTGGTGGACATTGCTGGTTCTCCTCGCCCTTGAGAAAGCCTGATGCGCCCGGGTGCCGGGCGCCGGATGCGCCCTGATGGTGAGCGACCGCTTAGTACCTTCGGCAGACGTGACGCTAGAAGCCCTGGCACCCGGTGTCAACGCCACACGACGCCGGTGTGATCCATTACCTCACCAGCAGCTCCAGGAGCCGCTCCGTCTCGGCGGCCGGATCGGCCGTGAGCCCGGTGTGCACGGGGCCCGGCTGGACGATCGTCGAGCGCGGCGCGATCAGCCAGCGAAAGCGCCGCCCGGCGTCGTCGCCGGCCGCCTGCCCGGCCGACGCGCCGCCGGCGCAGACGCCCTCGACGGCCCGCAGCGCGGCCCGCACGCCGGGCACGTCCGCGCCGGGGTCCAGGGCCAGCAGCCTGGCCTCGTCCAGATGGGTGCGGGCGCCCACGTAGTCCCGGCCGCGGCAGTAGACCAGCACGCCCGCGTTGATGCACTCGCCGCGCTCGACGCGCGGCACGACCCGCAGCAGCGCGTACTCGAAGACGTCCCGGTCGCCGCCCTGGCCGGGCCGGATGATGTGGCGGTCGGTCACTTGATCCCCTCGATGCGTTCGTGGACGTCGGCGGCGCGCGCGAGGAGGGGCGCCGCATAGGCGCGCCGGAGCGCGTCCGGAGTGTCGAAGCCGGGCTCGTCCGTCAGCCAGACCTCCGGGATCTGCGCGGTGACCTCGGCGAGGAGGTCGGCGGTGACCAGGGGCGCGAGCTCTGCCGCCGCGGCCCGGACGTCCGGGCCGAACGGGGCGAGAACGTGGTCGCCGGCGTCGTAGGGGCGGGCCGCGGAGGTCTCGGCGGTGGGCCAGTTGTGCTGCCAGATCATGGTGGCCCCGTGGTCGACGAGCCACAGGTCGCCGCGGTGCATCAGGAGGTTGGGGTTGCGCCACGACCGGTCGACGTTGTTCACGAGCGCGTCGAACCAGACGACACGGCCGGCCTCCTCGGCGCTCACCGCGAAGGCGAGGGGGTCGAAGCCGAGGGCTCCGGAGAGGAAGTCCATGCCGAGGTTGGTCCCGCCGCTGGACTTCAGCAACTCCTGTACCTGCTGGTCGGGTTCGCCGAGCCCGAGCAGCACGTCGAGGGCGACCGTCACCAGGCGGGGGGCCCGCAGGCCCAGGCGGCGGGCCAGCTCCCCGCAGACGACCTCGGCGACGAGCGTCTTGCGGCCCTGGCCGGCGCCGGTGAACTTCATGACGTACAGGCCGAGGTCGTCGGCCTCGACGAGTCCCGGCAGGGAGCCGCCCTCCCGCAGGGGCGTGACATAGCGGGTCGCGGTGACTTCCTTGAGCATCGCCCCAGGTTACTGGGCCTGGCACGTTCCGCGGCCGACAGCTGGACGACAGCTCTGGCTTACGCCGTACTCATGTCGAACGGGTCAATATCTCGACACTGTCCGGACTTGGCGGGGGCACTGAACAAGGGGCGTCCGCCGCTCGTACCTCTCGGCAGATCCACGCACCCCTCTGGAAGGGACCCCCCAGCATGACCAGCGCATCGATCAAGTCCGCGTCGGGGCCTGCCCGCCGTGCCGTCGTGGCCGCCGCGGGAGCCGCGGGGCTCTCCGTCGCGCTGACCGCGTGCGGAGGCTCCGACGACGACTCGTCGAGCACGTCGTCGTCCGGCACGTCGGGTTCCACCGGTTCCACCGGTTCCACCGGCAGCAGCGAGGCCGCGAGCACGGGCGGCACCGGCGGCGGGGACAACGCCGGGGCCGGCGCGGCGCTCGCGAAGACCGCCGACATACCCGAGGGCGGCGGGAAGGTCTTCGAGTCCGAGAAGGTGGTCGTCACCCAGCCGGCGGCGGGCACGTACAAGGCCTTCTCCGCCGTGTGCACCCACGCGGGCTGCGCGGTGAAGTCCATCTCCGACGGCGTCATCAACTGCCCCTGCCACAACAGCAACTTCTCGATCACGGACGGCAGCGTGAAGAGCGGTCCCGCGCAGAAGCCGCTGCCCGAGGTGTCGATCAGCGTCAGCGGCGACTCGATCAGTTTGGCCTGAGTCCCGGCCCCGCCGTGGAGTTTCGCCGGAGGCAGACCAGCACCTCGGCCGTGGTCGCGACCGTGGCGACCAGGGCGAGCGTGTGACGGATCATCGCGGGGGTGTAGTCGGCAGGCACTCCCGCGATGGCGTCCGACGGCACGACGGCCGTGTAACCGCGGTTGACTGCGTCGAACACGGTGTTCGGGATCGCGACGTTGGCGGAGACCCCGGTGACGACCAGGGTGCGGCAGCCAAGGTTGCGCAGCAGTGCGTCGAGGTCGGTGCCCTGGACGGGCGAGAGCCCGTGCAGCCGCCGTACGACGAGGTCCTGTTCGGCGACCTCGATCTCCGGCGCGAGGCGGGTCGCGTCGGTGCCGGTCAGCTGCTGGACCGGGAGGCGTTCGGCCGCGCGGAACAGCCGGGCGTTGCGGTTGGCGCCCCGCCCGTCGGGGCGGCGCTCGGCGACGGCGTGCACGACCTGGACACCGCTCGCCCGGGCCGCCGCCACCAGCCGGGCGATGTTGCCGAGGGCCCCCGACTCCCTTACCGCACGGGCGAGTTGGGGCAGTGCGGCGGCCGGTCCTACGACGCCCTGCTGACACTCCACCGTGATCAGGACGGTGCTCGCGGGGTCGAGGAGGTCGCTGAGCTCTTCGTGCGACGGCATGGGCTCCCCCTGACGTCGGTGTGGGGCGGGCGACAGTAACCGCCATTGCGTGGAGAAGGAAGAAGACCCATCCTTTTCTGACGGAGTTTCAGAAAAGGCAGCACAGGTACGCACAAGAGCAGAATGAGGGGGCCGGATGACCGTCACACAGCGCCGTGGCCGGAAGATCATGATGTCGCCGGGCGAGCTGGACGCGTTCCTCACCGTCCAGCGCACCTGCCGGGTGGCGACCGTGTCCGTCGACGGCGCGCCCCATGTCAGCGCCCTGTGGTTCCTCTGGGACGGCGCCGCACTGTGGCTGTACTCGGTCGTGCGCAGCAAGCGCTGGGCGGACCTGCGCCGCGATCCCCGGGTGGCGATCGTGATCGACACGGGCGAGGAGTACGACGCGCTGCGCGGCGTCGAGCTGTCCGGCGCCGTCGAGTTCGTGGGTGAGATTCCGCGCACCGGCGAGCTGTGCGCCGAACTCGACGCGGTGGAGACGCTGTTCGCGCGCAAGAACTTCGGCCTGGACGCGATGCCGCACGACGGCCGGCACGCGTGGGTGCGCCTGAAGCCGGAGAAGATCGTCTCCTGGGACTTCCGCAAACTGGGCGGCGCGTAGCCGCGTTCGCGCGTTCCCGCCGGCCTGCGACGTCGGGCACGAGCCGGCGGGCCCGGCACGGCCCGTAGCAGCCCGGCGGAGCCCGGCTCTCAGCCGACGGCTTCGCCCGCGGACTTGAGGGCCCGGACCGCCGCTCTGATCGACGGGCGGCGGTCCGCGTCCGCCCGCCAGACCACGTACACATGGCGGCGCACCCGCTGCCGCAACGGGACCGTCACGACGCCCTCGGGCACGGGCCGGCGGCCGAGCACGGGGGCGATGCACACTCCCAGTCCGGCGGCCACCAACCCGAGCTGGGTGTGCGTCTCGGCCGCCCGGTGGCCCACGATCGGCTCGATGCCCCGCGAGCGCAGGGTGAACATCAGCCACTCGTGACAGAACTCGCCCTCGTTCCAGGTGATCCACTCGTCCTCGGCGAACTCACCGAGATCCACCTCGTCCCGGCCGGCGAGGCGGTGGTCGGCCGGCATCGCGACGTCCGCGGGATCGTCCAGGATCGGCGCCTTGACCAGTCCGTCCGGGATCGGCATCGGCTTGTTGTACCAGTCCAGGACGACAGCGAGGTCGAGGTCGCCGCGCACCACGCCGGCGACGCCGCGCTCCGGCTCCAGTTCGCTCGAGCGCAGACGCAGGGCGGGGTGCGCCTTGCGCAGCTCGGCGAGCGCGACGGGGAAGAGTCCACGGGCCGCGGTCGGGAAGGCGGACAACCGCAACTCCCCCGCCACCTGGCCGCGTTGGGCCTCCAGGTCGGACTGGGCGAGCTCCACCTGGGACAGGATCCGGGAGGCGTGGTCGGCGAGCAGCCGGCCCGCGTCCGTCAGCCGCACGCCCCGTCCGTGCTTGGCGAGGAGCTGCTGACCGACCTCGCGCTCGAGTTTGGCCAGCTGCTGGGAGACGGCCGAGGTGGTGATGTGCAGGCCCGTCGCGGCGCCGCTGACCGAGCCGTGCCGGGCGAGGGCGTCGAGGGTCCGCAGGCGCTCCAGGTTCAACATGTAAGCGATGCTACGAGGTATTGCTGGAAAATTCTCGATTGTGCTACGAGATGGCGTCGACGATCGTGGATGCCATGACCACCGCGCCCACCGCATCGACCCCGCCGCCACTCCCTGCACGGACCACCTCGCCGCCGGCCCCCGCGGCGCCCTCTCCCGGGCTGTCCGCCCAAAGCCGCTCCTCGGCCCCCGTCCCGGCCCCCGCTCCGACCCCTGGCCGCCGCGCCCTCGACTGGCGATTGCGGTTCGGCGCGCTGTCCCTGATCTGGGGCTTCAGCTTCCTGCTGATCAAGGTGGGCACCGGGGGCTACGCGCCGTTCCAGGTCACCCTCGGCAGGCTGGCGTTCGGCACGGCGGTGCTGGCGGTCGCGATGGCGGTGAAGCGCGAACGGCTCCCTCGCGGGGCCCGCACCTGGGGGCATCTGACGGTGGCCGCGCTCCTCCTCAACGCGGCGCCCTTCTCCCTCTTCGCGTTCGCGGAGCTGACCATCCCCTCCACCCTGGCCGGCATCTGCAACGCCACGTCGCCGCTGTGGGGGATGGCGCTCTCACTGGTCGCACTGTCGGAGGACCGGCCGACCCGGCTGCGCGTCGCAGGCCTCGGCCTCGGGTTCCTGGGCGTCCTCACGGTGCTGGGCGCCTGGCAGGGATTCGACGGCCTCGACGCCCGCGGCACGGCCCTCGCGCTGCTGGCTTCGCTGAGCTACCCGGTCGGCTGGATCTACCTCCGTCGCACCCTGGCGCACACCGGCTCCTCGGCCCTGTCGATGACCGGGGCCCAGCTGTTCCTGGCCACCCTGCAACTGGCCGTCGTCACACCGCTGTTCACCGATCTCCCGAGCAGCCTCCCGCTCGTCCCGCTGCTCGCGATCGCGGCCCTCGGCGCGCTCGGCACCGGCCTGGCCCTCCTCATCCAGTACGGCCTGGTGACGGAGGTCGGCCCGACGACGGCCCAGATGGTCACCTACTTCATCCCGGTCATCGCCACCGCGGCGGGCGTCTCACTGCTGGGCGAGCCCCTGAGCTGGTCGACGCCGGTGGGCGCGGCGATCGTCCTGGCGGGCGCGGCACTGACCCAGGCGCGGCGGTCCGGTTCCTAGCCGGAGCGGCCGGGCGAGTCGGTGGCGCGCAGCGGCCAGACGCGTCAACAGGGCGCGCCGGCCGGGCAATCGAACGGTCGGGCCGCAGGCTGCCGCAGGCTGCCGCAGGCCCGCGGGGCCGCGGATCCGCGGGCTACCGGAGGGCCGCCAGGCCGCTGGGCCGAGGGCTGCCGGAGGGCTGCGGGACCGCGGGCTGCCGGAGGGCTGCCAGGCCGCTGGGCCGAGGGCTGGCGCAGGGCCGAGGGCTGCGGGCCGCGGGCTACCGGAGGACTGCCAGGCCGCAGGGCCGCGGGCCGCGGGCCGCGGGCTGCTGGAGGACTGCGGGGCCGCGGGCTGCCGCAGGACCGAGGGCTGCCGGATGGCTGCGGGGCCGAGGGCTGCCGGAGGGCCGCAGGGCCGCGGGCTGCCGGAGGGCCCTTTCCGGTCTGCTCGCCTAGACGTAGTTCCGCGTCGCGGAGGGTCCGACCGCCCCGGCGACCAGATCGGCCAGCGTCTCGATCTCCCGCGCGTCCAGCGTCGACACCGTGATGCGGATCCCCGGCGCGGACCCGATCCGGAACCGCGCCCCCGGTGCGACCGCCCACCCGGCGTGCAGCAACCGGGCGACCGCCCCCGTCTCGTCCGGCACAGGGACCCACACGTTCATCCCGCTGCGCCCGCGCGCCTCGACGCCCCGCGCGGTCAGCGCGGCGATCAGCGCGTCGCGCCTGACGCCGTACGCCCGGGCCACCGCGCTCACGTCCACCGCGCCGTCGGCCCACAGGCGCAGTACCGCCCGCTGCGTGATCCGGCTGACCCAGCCAGGCCCGAGCCGCTGCCGTCCGCGCATCCGGTCCAGGGTGACGTCGTCCCCGGTGAGGACGGCGAATCGCAGGTCCGGGCCGTAGGCCTTGGCGGACGAGCGCACGAAGGCCCAGTGCCGGGTGACGCCCGCCAGGGGGTGCAGGGGGAGGTCGACGATCCGGTGACCGTGATCGTCCTCGATCAGCAGGGTGTCCGGGTGGTCCCGCAGCACGGTGCGCAGGGCACGCGCGCGTGCGGCGCCGATCGCCGCGCCGGTCGGGTTCTGCGCCCGGTCGGTGACGACCAGGGCGCGCGCCCCGGCCCCGAGTGCGCGGCGCACGTCGTCGGGCAGCGGTCCGTCGTCGTCGAGGCCGACCGGGACCGTGCGCAGCCCGAGCGCGGGCACGAGGTCGAGGAGGGAGCCCCAGCCGGGATCCTCGACGGCCACGCTGTCGCCCGGCCTGAGGTGCGCGGCCAGAACGCGTTCGATCGCGTCCAGCGAGCCGGAGGTCACGGCCACCGGACCGGCCGCCACTCCGTCCGCGTCGAGATCGGTGCGGGCCAGCCTCTCCAGCTCGGGTTCGACCGGCGCATGCCCGTACAGGACAGGCTCCCGGTCGCCCTGCGCGGCGGCCCAGGCGAACGCCGGCGCCAGCGGCGGCAGCAGCGTCGTGTCGGGATTGCCCGCCGCCGCGTCCCGCACTCCCGACGGCACCTCCAGCCGGACGAACTCGCGGCCGGTGGTGGCGGGCTTCGACCGCACCCGGCTGCCCCGGCGCCCGTCCGTCTCGATCACCCCGCGCTCCCGCAAGGTGCGATAGGCGGCTGCGACGGTGTTCGGGTTCACTCCCAGCTCTGATGCCAACTCCCTCATCGGAGGCAACAGTTGCCCCGGCGGGAGCTCACCCGTGCGCACCGCCGCCTCGACGCTCGCGGAAATCTCGGCTGCACGCCGGCCTTTGATCCGATACTCTCCTAGCACAAACATCATTATGCACTAGTGCAATGGAGAGCGCCATGCAGGGGACCCCGCAGACGACGACACCGGCCGCCGCCTACACCCCCACCGACCGCACGGTCCCCACCCGGTCCGCACAGAAGGCCTCCTACGACAAGGACCTGGTGCACGCGATACTCGACGAGGGCTACGTCTGCCATCTCGGCTTCGTCCGCGACGGCGCGCCCGTCGTGCTGCCGACGCTCTACGGCCGGGTCGGCGAGACGCTCTACGTGCACGGTTCGACGGGTTCGCGCCCCCTGCGGATGACCGGACAGGCGGACCCGGGGCTGCCGGTGTGCCTGACGGTGACGCACGTCGACGGGCTGGTCCTGGCCCGCTCCGCCTTCCACCACTCGATCAACTACCGCTCGGTCGTGGTGCACGGCGTCGCCCACGACGTGACGGACCCGGCGGAGAAGCTGGCCGCGCTCGACGCCCTCGTCGACCACGTCGTCCCGGGCCGGGCCGCCGACTCCCGTCCCGCCGACCGGAAGGAACTGGCGGCGACCGCGGTGATCCGGCTCGACCTGAACGAGGTCTCGGCCAAGACCCGCACCGGCGGGGTGAACGACGAGCCGGAGGACCTCGCCCTCCCCCACTGGGCCGGCGTGCTGCCGCTGCGCAAGGGCTACGACGCGCCCGTCCCGGAGGCCGACCTGGCGCCCGGCACCGCGTTCCCCGACTACCTCGCGACCCGGTGATGCTCGTCCACCCCTGGGACGCGCCCCACGACGACGCCGAGTGGCAGGACTGGCTGTCCGCCCACGACTTCGGGCAGCTCGCCGTCAACGGCCCGCCGGGCGAACCCCCCTTCGTGCAACCCCTGCACTTCGCCTACGACCCGGCCGAGGGCGACGTCGTCGCCCACCTCGCCCGGCCAACCCCCTCTGGCCCGCCCTGGAGGCGAACCCGACGGTGACCCTGAGCGTGGTGGACGACTACGTGTTCGTGCCCGGCCCGTGGCAGGCCCCGCCGGGCGCCCCCGCCGAGCACGGCACCCCGACGAGCTTCTACGCGGCGGTGCAACTGCGGTGCACGGCGGACATCGTGGACGAACCCGCCGCGAAGGCGGACCTGCTCGCCCGTCAGGTGGCGCACTTCCAGCCCGAGGGCGGCTCCGCGCGACCCACCGTGGGCGAGGCCCCGTACGGCCGTCTGCTCCCGGGCATCCGCGGGATCCGGCTCCACGTCACCGACGTCCGGGCGAAGTTCAAGTACGCGGCGCACCGCCCGCCCGAGACCCAGGACCGCATCGTCGAGGGGCTGACCGCCCGTGACGCCCCCGGCGACGCCGCGGCCCGCGCCCACCTGCTGCGCCGCCGGGGGTGACACCGTCGCGCCGCCCGCACCTCAGCCGCGCGCCCCCCGCACCTCGGCCAGGGCGAGGCCGGTGACGGAGGCCAGCATCAGCAGGGTGCCGGCGAGCGTTGTGGCCGTGAGGCGTTCGCCGAGGAGCACGACGGCCAGCACCGCCGCGCTCACCGGCTCGAGCAGCATGATCACGGAGACCGTGGCGGAGCGTACGACGGCCGCGCCCGCGAAATAGAGGGCGTAGGCGAGGGCCGTGGGAACCGCCGCGATGTACGCCAGCAGAAGCAGCACCCCGACGGGGTCGGCGCTGTGCGGCAGCAGCCCTTCGGCCAGGGCGAACGGCAACAGGCACACAGCGGTGACCGCGAACGCCCCCACGGCGCCGGCGAAGGCGTCCGCGCCGCCGTCTCGCCCCCACCGGCGGGTGAGCAGCGTCATCGCGCTGTACCCGGCCGCGGACACCAGCGCGAACCCGACGCCGCGCGGGTCCACGGACGTGCCGCCGCCGCCCGCGAACAGCACGCCGAGCCCGGCGAGCGCCCCCGTGACGGCGAGCGCTCCGCCGCGGCCGAGTCGCTCCCCCAGCGTCAGCCGTGCGCCGAGCGCGATGAGGACGGGCCCCGCCCCGAGGGTGACGACGGTGGCCACGGCCAGTCCGGTGGCGGAGACGGCCGCGAAGTACGCCGTCTGGAAGACCGCGAGGCCGACCCCTGTGACCGCCGTCCGCAGGGCCTTGCGGCGCACCGGCTCGGGCATCGGCACGCTACCGCTGAGAGCCGGGGCCGCCGGGGCGGACACGAGGGCCTTGGCCACCCGGGCGGGCACGAAGGACTCGGTCACCGGGGCGGACCGGGCGCGCCGCCGCAGCAGCGGGCGGGCGACCGACAGCAGGGCCAGCCCGGCGGCGCAGCGCCAGAACGACAGCGCGACGGCGCCCAGATCGCTGATCCGGTAGACCAGGGACGCGGCAGCGCCGGCCGTGCCCCAGGCCGCGCCCGCGACGATCAGATAGAGCAGCGCCCGTGCGACGGGCAGGGAGACGACGGCGGAGCCGCCGGAAGAAGACACAGAGGAAGACACACTCGAGGAGGACACGCGTTCTCTCCGCACAGAAGTTCGGGAAAGGGCCGCCGCAGGGCAGCGGACCTCGGACTTCGTCTGCGGGCAGCACCGTTCCGCCCGGCAGCGCGTGCCGGGCGTGGTTCACCGGAGGGCCCGCGTCAGCAGGCCGGAGGCGGAAGAACGCGCGCGTCGAGAGGCATGATCGAAACCCTAGGTCGCCGTCCCCCGGGCGGACAACTCCCTTTCCGGACCGCCGGAGGCCACCGGCTCCGCGGAACCCTTCGCGGGCGCGGACGACTGCGCGATGAACGCCCCGAGCAGCACCACCGCCCCGCCGACGATCTGCGGCGCCGAGAGGTGCTCGCCGAGCAGTACCCACGCCAGCACGGTGGCGATGACCGCCTCGAGGCAGGCCACGACCCCGGCGACCTGCGGGGACAGCCGGCGCACCGAGACCACGCCGGTGACGTACGCGACGACGGTCGCGATGAGCACGATCCAGCCGAGCAGCAGCCAGGCGGGGACCTCGGCGCCGTTCATGCCGGCGGACTGTCCGAGCACGGACCAGTCCATGCCCCACGGCCTGGTGACGACGGTGAGCACGACGGCGCCGACGAGGAGTCCGTAGGCGATGACGCCCAGCGGGTCGGGAGCGTCGTCGCCCGAGTCGCCGCCCTGGTCGGACAGGACGAAGTAGCCGACCTGGCAGCAGGCGGCCGCGAGGGCGAGCAGCAGTCCGAGGGCGTCGAAGCCCAGACCGGACCAGACCTCGACGACGCAGGCCAGGCCGCCGACCGCGAGGACCACCCCGAGCGCCGCGGCGCGCGTCACCGGCCGCCGCTGCACGAACCGCACCCAGCCCAGCACGAGGGCGGGCGCGAGGTACTCGACGAGCAGCGCGACGCCGACGGGGATGCGCGATATCGCGGCGAAGTAGAACGCCTGCACTCCGGCCACACCGAGCAGTCCGAACCCGGCGAGCAACGCGGGCCGGCTGCGCAGCAGCGCACGATGGCGCACGGCCAGGGGCAGCATGACGAGGGCCGCGCCGGTCACCCGCAGCCACACCACGTGCAGCGGGTCGAGGCCCGCCTCGATCAACGGCTTGGCCGCCACCCCGGACCCGCCGAAGGCGATGGCCGACGCGACCGCCAGACCGAGCCCGACGCCCTTGCCGCGGTCGCCCTGATTGCTCACAGAGGTACGCACCGGCCCATGATGACAGGGGACGACATGACCGTCATCCCCGATGACTCCTGTCTCGACCGTCGGACGAGCACTGCTCCACGCCGCGAGGGGGCGACCGGGCGACGGCGAAACGGTAACCGGGCGTCACGGTTACCGGGCGTCACGGTTACCGGGCGGGGCCGGTCGACCGTCGGAACGGTTGCCGACCGAGCCCGTCAGCGGGCGAGCCGGTCAGCGGGTGGGGTCGCCGCCCCCGGCGCATGTCCCGCACCCTCGGGGGCCCGCCGCCTTGCGCCGTCCTCCCAGAGGACAGCGTGCCCGGGGACAGCGTGCCCGGGGACAGCGTGCTCAGGGAGAGCGTCCGCGATCCGCTTCCGCAGCTCATAGGCGTCGACGCCGGCGTGGGTCAGGACCTCGACGGCTCGCGCCTTCGGGTCCGCGACGATCGCCGCGAGCAGATCGACGCCGCGGGCAGGCTCGCCGTCACGCCCGGCCGCCCCCGCGCGCGCGTGCTCCAGCGCGGCCGCAGCGAGCGGGGAGAGGCCGTCGGCGGGGGCGAGGTCCGGCGCCTCATCGGAGTCCTCGACGGCCGACGGGCCGGACGGCCCTCCTCCAGGCCCACCTGCGGCGGTCAGGACCGGGACGGCGGGCAGCGCGCCGGAGTCCTCGACGCCGCCCTGCCACCGCAGGCCGTAGCCGATGCTGCGCTGGACGAGGTAGCCGAGCAGCCGGGCGAGCTGAGGTCCGCCGTCGAAGGCGGCGCGCACCTCGGGGTCGTGTTCCAGGAGAGAGTGCAGCAGATGAGCGGTGTCGATCTGCCGGTCTCCGTCGCGCAGCGCCCGGCGGCGAGCGGACGCCAGCGCCGCGGCGGGCTCAGCGCCCAGCCCGGGTTCGCCGCCCGTGGCGTGCGCCGTCAGATCGCGCGAGGACTGCCGTGGGATACGGGGTTGCACACCCCCCACCCCATCAGTCCCGCCCGGGTGCCGTCATCCCCGAGGGGAACCATCTTCCCCTCCCACACAGAGCGGAGCAGAGCCGTCGGCATCTCCTCCCTACGGATGAGATCAGGCCGGCCCTCCGCCGGGAGCGCGCGCCGCCTTGCCGACCGAGCCGGACGGCGACGACGACGAGGACGGACCACCCCGCTCCCCCATTTCTGACAGTTCGTCAGTATTGAATGTTGGCGGCCGTGGAGTTACGTTCCGCGCACCGCAGCTCGAGTCGCCGGCCGGCCCGAGTCGCCCGACACGAAGAGGTGGTCGCATGGCCGAAGTCAGCGCGGAGGCACGCATCCAGGCACCGGCGGAGAAGGTGTGGGCCCAGCTCACCGACTGGCCGGCGTACGGGGAGTGGAACGCGACCCACACCAACTTCCCCGAGGGCGGCCCGGCAGCCCTCGAACTGGGCGCGACCTTCCAGGAGAACATGAAGCTCATGGGCTTTCCGGCCGAGGTCGAGTGGACCGTGGCGGAGCTGGAGCCGGCGCGGGTGCTCGCCATCCGCGGCAAGGGCCCGATGGCCGTGTCGGTGGCCACCCGCTACACCCTCACCCCGGACGGGGACGCGACGACGGTCCGTATCGACGGGGAGTTCACGGGCGCGGCCGTGTCGCTGATGGCGGGCAGGCTCAAGGACTCGGGGACGGCCGCCCTCAACGAGTCGCTGCGCAAGCTGGGCGGCCTGGTGACCTGACCTCCGCGGGATGGGAGGAACCGACGGCCCGCACGGACAGATCCGTTCAGTGAGGCCCCGCACAGGGAGCCGCACGGCGCACGAAGGCGCCCCGCGGACGGTTCCGCGGGGCGCCCTCCCGTGCCGGGTGCCGCTCAGTCCTCGTCGGCGAGGATCAGGTACAGCTTCTTGCGGGCGTCGTTGATGACGGCGAGCGCCTTCTCCCGCTGCTCCTTGCTGCCGGTCTTCCAGACCTGACCGAAGGCCTCCATCAGCCCGAAGCCGGCCTGACGGATCTCGCCGAGGGCTTCCCAGTCGACCCCACGCGTAGCCTCCTCCCAGGGAGCCTCCGGACCCTCCTCGGCCGCCGTGCGGCCTTCCTCGGTGAGCGAGAACAGCTTTTTGCCGCCGTCGCTCTGACTGCTGATCAGGCCTTCGTCCTCCAGCAGCTGCAGGGTCGGGTACACCGAGCCGGGGCTGGGCTTCCACGCGCCGCCGCTGCGTTCGGCGATCTCCTGGATCATCTCGTAGCCGTGCATGGGCCGGTCCTTGAGCAGGGCCAGGATCGAGGCCCGTACGTCACCTCGCCGCGCCCGGCCCCTGGGGCCGCCCCGCCCTCGTCCACCCCAGGGGCCGCCGAAGCCCGGGCCGAAGCCGGGACCGCCGGGACCGAAGCCCGGGCCGCCGGGGCCACCCGGACCGAAGGGCCCGAAGGCCGCTCGCTCTCCGCCGAAACCACCGCGGCCGCGCCGGGGGCCCTGACCATGTCCACGCTCGAATCCGTGGGTACGCATCGCAAACCACTCCTTCATTCCATCGTTGATCTGTCGCGATGCTTCAACGATATATCGGAATAGCTCGCCTGACAAGACCCGCCCGGGTGATCGACCTCGACCCGCCTCGCCTCGCCTCAGATGGTTCGTCGCGGGGCGCCCGCCGCCAGGAGCGGCTCTCGCAGGCCCTCACGCCGTGGACGCCAAGCGGCCCGACCGGGCCGAACGCCGCCGCGTCGGGCACCCCCCACCCGCCCGCCTCACCCACGCCCACCGGGGCGACCGAGTGGCCGAAAATCTTGATTTCTCTGGACCCTCGCGCAGTTGATCTGGTCTGCTGCCGGGGCTTCGAACGGGACCAGCGGAAGAGCCTGCGAGAGATGACCATGCACGATGATCAAGTGGACGTGACCAGCGAAATCGTCGCGACCTTGATTCAGGACCAGTTCCCCGAGTGGAGCGGCCAGGCGATCCGACTCCTGCCGTCGGCGGGGACGGTCAACGCCGTCTTCCGCATCGGCGACGACCTCTCAGCGCGTTTCCCGCTGCGTCTGGCCGATGCCACCGAGGCGCTGGCGACTCTGGAACAGGAAACCCGGGCGAGCGCGGAGCTGGCACAGGTGTCCCGGTTCCCGGTCCCGCAACCCGTCGCCCTGGGAGAGCCTGGAGCGGGCTACCCCATGCCGTGGTCGGTCCAGACATGGCTGCCGGGAACGGTCGCCTCTGATGCCGACCCGAGTGGCTCGGACGCTTTTGCCGAGGACCTCGCGGTCTTCATAGCGGCCCTCCGGAGCGCCGATACGCGGGGGCGGCTCTTCAGCGGCGAAAACCGAGGCGGCGTCCTCGCTCACCATGACGACTGGATGGCCAAGTGCTTCGAGGAGAGTGAGGGGCTGCTCGATGTGCCCCGGCTGCGCCAGGTGTGGAGCCGCTTTCGGGAGTTGCCGCGCACGGAGGCCGATGTGATGAGCCACAGCGACCTGATTCCCGGCAATGTCCTGGTAGCGGGAGACCGGCTCGGCGGCGTACTCGACACCGGCGGCTTCGGGCCTGCCGACCCCGCGCTGGATCTCGTCAGTGCCTGGCACCTGTTGCGGCCAGGCCCGCGGAGAGTGCTCCGACAAGCACTGGACTGTGACGATCTGGAGTGGGAGCGCGGCAAGGCATGGGCGTTCGAACAGGCCATGGGTCTTGTCTGGTACTACGTCGAGAGCAATCCGACGATGAGCGCACTGGGACGCCGGACGCTCGATCGCATTCTGGGGTCGGCGGAGTGAGCCCCCGTGGCAGGTCGTGATGGCGTCGATATGAGACAGGACAGGCCCCTAGGCTGCGGACATGACATCCCCGAGCAGCCCGCACGGCGCCGCGTCCGCCGCCCCGCCCACCGCCGCACCCGACGCCCCGGACGGCACCCCGCCCGGTGCCGCCGTCACCCTCGGGACGTCGAACGCCTATCTGGACGAGCTGTTCTCGCTGGAGGGCCGGGTGGCCGTGGTGACCGGCGGCAGCTCAGGAATCGGGCGGGGCATCGCGGGGGCTCTGGCGCGTGCGGGGGCGCGCGTGGTGATCGTGGCGCGCAGGGAGGCGGAGCTGGCCGCGACGGTCGACGAGCTGGCGGCGGCCGGCTGCCGGGCGGCCTGGGTGAGCGGTGATCTCAGCACCCGCGACGGGGTCCGCACCGCGGCGGAGCAGGCGACGCGGGCCTTCGGGGAACCCGACATCCTCGTCAACAGCGCCGGGATCAACCTTCGGCCGCCGATGGGGGAGCTGGACGAGGACGTCTGGGACACCACGATGGCGGTGAACCTCGAGGCCCCGTACCTCCTGGGCCGGCGCTTCGGGCCCGGGATGGCGGAGCGGGGTTTCGGACGGATCATCCACATCACCTCGCAGCAGGCGCACCGGGCGTTCGTCCAGAGCGGCGCCTACGGGGTGTCCAAGGGAGCGCTGGAGTCACTCGCCCGGTCGCAGGCGGAGGCCTGGTCGCCGCACGGCGTCACCTGCAACACGCTGGTGCCCGGGTTCGTGATGACGGCGCTCAACGCGCGGCTGTCGTCCGACCCGGAGCGGGTGGCGGCGCTGGCCGCGCGCACGATGGTCGGACGCAACGGACTGGCCGAGGACTTCGCGGGAGCGGCGGTCTTCCTCGCGAGCCGCGCCTCCGGCTACGTCACCGGGCAGTCGATCTTCGTCGACGGCGGCTTCTCCGTCCACTGAGCGACCGTCCACTGTGAGCGACGGTCCAATGTTGGGCGACGGTCCGTCGCCGAGCGAGCGTCCGCCGCCGAGCGAGCGTCCGCCGCCGAGCGAGCGTCCGCCGCCGAGCGAGCGTCCGCCGCCGAGCGAGCGTCCGCCGTGCGCGGCGGGGTCGGGCCCCGGCCGCGCACGGCGGACGTCACTCGTCACGCCGCCAGCGGGGTGAAGGGGATGATCTCGTCCTGCCCCGGCTGCACCACGCCGTAGGTGCTCTCCGGAACCTTGTTCCAGGCGCCCGGCAGATCACCCAGCGGCTCGGAGACGATCAACCGGGTCTCGTCGGAGACCTCGCGCAGGAACGCCATGTCGGGGTGGAGCGACCGGAGCGTCTCGACCCGGGTGCTGTAGAAGAGCGACCGGGAGGCTCCCTGGCTGGAGTACCGGAAGGCCCACAGCCGTTCGCCGTCGGTCACGGCGACCGTCATCTGCAGCGGATACTCCACGCCGTGCGCGTGGCCGACCCGCTCGACCAGGCCCGCCATCCGCGCCACGGCGCCCGGCGGATCCTCTTCCAGGCCGAGGGTGAGCGCCAGGAAGAACATCAGCTCCGAGTCCGTCGACCCCTCGATGTCGAGGAAGAGGCGCGGATCGACGGCGAGCGCGAGATCACGGCGGAGCCGGTGGAACTCGGCGATCGCCCCGTTGTGCATCCACATCCAGCGGCCGTGCCGGAACGGGTGGGAGTTGGTCTGCTGCACCGCCGTGCCCGTCGAGGCCCGGATGTGGGCGAAGAACAGCGGTGAGCGGACGTGGCCGGCGATCTCCCGCAGGTTGCGGTTGCTCCACGCCGGACCGATCTCCCGGACGACGGCTGGATTCCCGTCGTCCGCCTCGAGCCCGTACCAGCCGACGCCGAAGCCGTCGCCGTTCGTCGTCTCCACTCCCATCCGGGCGTGCAGACTCTGGTCGATCAGCGAGTGCGCCGGCCGGTAGAGGATCGCTTCCAGCAGCACGGGGGTGCCCGAGTAGGCGAGCCAACGGCACATCGTCTACCGCCTTCCTGGAAGTGCCGAGCGGTACTCCGTCACCTCGGCGACCGGTCCGGCTTCGCCACGCACAGCGCCCAGATGACGAACGCGGAGAACGCGATCATCACGACGGACCAGACCGGGTAGTACGGCAGGGACAGGAAGTTGGCGATGACGATCAGGGCGGCGATGCCCACGCCCAGGACGCGCGCCCACGTCGCTCCCGTGAACAGTCCCAGACTGACGATCACCGCGACCGCGCCCAGCGCGAGGTGGATCCAGCCCCAGCCGGTGAGGTCGAACGCGAACACGTAGTTGCGGGTCGTCACGAAGATGTCGTCCTCCGCGATCCCCATGATGCCGCGGAAGATGTCGAGCAGTCCGGCGAGCATGAGCGTCACGGCGGCGAAGACCATCAGGCCTTCGGCCCACTGCTGCTTGGCGGTGTGCCGCTCGGCCGACGGCGTGTGGGTGGAGTGAGTCATCCCAGTGCCTCGATTCGTGTCGGAGCTGTTGGTTCGGCGGAGTACGCCGGCTCAGCGGCGGTTGCCGCTCAGGACGAGTTGCTTTGCCTTGTCGAACTCCTCGTCGGTGATGTCGCCCCGGGCACGGATCTCCGACAGGCGGGCGAGTTCGTCGACGCTGCTGGAGGGACGGTCCGCGCCCTTTGCGGTCTCACGGATGTAGCTGTCGAAAGCCTGCTGCTGCTCCTGTGCCTGCCTGATCTCCCTGCGCCCCATGTGCTTGCCGCGGGCGACCACGTACACGAACACGCCCAGGAAGGGCAGGACGACGCAGAACACCAGCCAGCCGCCCTTCGCCCAGCCGCTGAGGTCGTCATCGCGGAAGATGTCCACCACGACCCGGAACAGCAGCACGAACCACATGATCCACAGGAAGAACACCATCATGGTCCAGAAGGCGCTCAGCAGCGGATAGTCGTACGCGAGGTAGGTGTCGCCACTCATCTGTCTCCTCCGTCCCGGGCTTTCGCCCGACACCCGGCAGGCCGTTGCGTGCCGTTCTCAGGGTGCGCGGCCGGGGGTCCGCCGTCCTCACCCGAGGCGGGTGAGGAATGACCGTCGCGGGGCCGCGCGAATCGCTCAGGGATCGCCGGCCGGGCCCTGAGACGTCATGGCCGTGCGGGCCCTGCGCAGCGCCGCCCGCCAGGCGAAGGCGACGACCGCCTCGACCAGTCCGAGCAGGACCAGCCACAGGCCGAGCAGCCGGGTCAGCGCGCGGGCGGACTCGGTGGGCAGCGCGAGCACCACGATCCCCGCGACGACGGCGAACACCGCCGCGCCGATGACGACGCCCCGGTGCGGCAGGTCCTTGGCGGCGAGGGCGGTGTAGAGGGTGAGAATGCCCGACACCAGCCACAGGACGCCGACGATCAGCGAGAGCGCCGCGATGGTCTGCATCGGGTGCCGCAGGCACAGCACCCCGGCCACGACGTAGAGCATGGCGAGGAGGAGCCCGGTCACCCGTTCGCCGTGGTCGCCTCCGCCGAAGGCGGCGACGAACCGGAACACGCCGGTCACCAGCAGGTACAGGCCGATGAGCACGGCGAGGACGTGCAGGGTCTCGTCCGGCCAGACCAGGATCAGGATGCCCGGCACGAACGCCGCGATCGCCGACCCCAGGATCCAGGTCCAGGACCGCCCGAGCACGCCCAGGACATCGGCGGGATCGCCGCCCGCGGGCCCGCGGGCGACCCGGTCCTCGCTCCGGCGGTCGCGGCCGCCGGCCGACCGGTCGGGTTCGGACGGCGGTACGGAACCGTGCGGCACGCTCATGACTTCCTCCTCGCGCCCGGCCGGGACGGCACGCCCCGGCGCCTCATTCGGGCAGTTGGCGCATCTCCATGACCCGCAGCCCCAGGGACTGGCAGCGGGCCAGCAGCCCGTACAGGTGCGCTTCGTCGATCACCCGCCCGAACAGAACCGTCTGGCCGGACATGACCACATGCTCGAGTTCCGGAAACGCCTTGGTCAGCGTGTCCGACATCTGTCCTTCCACACGGATCTCGTAGCGCATGGGCTCTCTCCCCGGGATGGCCTGGGACAGGCGAACCGCGCCCTCTACCGCGATGGTCCGCCCCGGTGAAGCCCTGGGCCTCACCCGGTGCAGGTGAGTCGACGCCGGCCGCACCCCTCGTCACCCGCTGGAACGACGGTGCGTCTGTACGTCGTCTCTGCATCTTGCATCTCTGCATCAACCACTCAGCGCGTCAGCGCCACAGTTCGTCTGTGCGTCAGCGCCACACAGCGCCAGTGCGTCAGTGCGTCAGTGCGTCAGGAACAGCTTGAACGCGATGATCACCAGGCCGAGCACCAGGTTCACCGAGGCGGCGGTGGACACCAGACGCCAGGAGCCGCCGGCCCGTCGTGCCGCCGCGGCCGACCAGCCCACCTGCCCGGCGACGGCGACCGACAGCGCGAACCACAACGTGCCCGACAGGTTGAGGCCGAGGAGAGGGCTGACGGCCACGGCGACGGCCGGCGGTATAGCGGCCTTGACGATCGGCCACTCGTCGCGGCAGACATGCAGCACGACCTCACGGTCCAGGCTCCGCTGCGCCAGCCGTGCCCCGAACAGCTGGGCGTGCACATGCCCGATCCAGAACACGACGCCGGTGAGCAACAGCAGCAGCATGAGCTCCAGACGCGGGAACGACCCCCAGGCGCCGGCCCCGACGACGACCGAGGCGGCCAGCATGGATCCGTAGACGCCGCCGGTGTAGTCGGCGTTGGCCCGGCGCTCGGAGGCACGGGCCCGGGCCGCCTCGTGGTGTCCCGTCTCGGTCATGACGGCCTCCCTTCGGCGATCGGGCGTTGGAGGATGAATCGGGCACGTCGAGCGGTTCGGAGGGTCAACGTGTCGCGTCGACGGGACCGCTCGGCGTGCTGCCCCGTGACTTCCCGGGGCGTCCGGTCTTCGCGGTGGGCAGATGCGACGTGACCAGGAGGCTGGCGAGCGTGATCCCGCCGGCGGCGAGGATCGCCGCCTTCAACCCGTCCAGCTGCGCCGACGCGTAGGAGTCCGTGAGGGCGTCGACCTCGGCGGGCGGCAGTCCGGCGTCCTCGGCGGCGACGCGCACCTGCTCGGTGGGGACGAAGCTGATGCCCGCCTCCAGGGCGACGCCGGCCTGGCGGCTGGTCTCCTTTGACAGCTGGGGGTTGCTCTCCACGCGAGTGGTGAAGGCCTGCGCCAAGGCTCCGACCAGCAGCGACCCGATGAGCGCGGTACCCAGCGCGGAGCCCAGGTTCTGCGCCGTGAACTGCAGTCCGCCCACCTCGCTGCGCTCGTCCTCGTCCACGCTCGACTGGACGACGTTGCCCAGCTGCGAGGCCAACAGGCCCATGCCCACGCCGAGCAGCGCCATCGCGCCGGCGAACTGGGCGTCGTCGATGACCGGGTCGATGGTGGCCAGCAGCCACACGACGGCCCCGGCCAGGGTCAGCAGCGCGAGGCGCACCACCCGCCGCGCTCCGGCCACCCGGCCCAGCCTGGCGGCGCCCATGGACGCGGCGAGCATGGTCACCGACACGGGGAGCAGGCGCAGGCCCGTCTCGAAGGCGTCGAAGCCCTGCACGACCTGCAGATACAGCGGGATCGTGAAGAACAGGCCCAGCAGGATCAGGTTCTGGCTCAGCAGGCACATCAGACCCGATCTCAGCACTGGCCTGTGCAGGAGCGCGAGGTGGACGAGGGGGTCGGCGCCCTTGGCTTCCCTGCGCCGCTCCCAGTGCAGGAAGGCGGCCAGCACGACCACTCCGGCGCCTATGACGAACAGCGTCGGCGCGAAGCCGAGCACGGTGAAGGGCGGGTTGCGGGGCTGCAGCCAGCCCCAGGTGCCGCTCTGCAGGACGCCGAGCACCCCGAGCGCCAGCCCGGCCGCGGACAGCGCGGCGCCGACGCCGTCCAGACGCGGCGGTGTCCCGGTTCGGGGCGCCTCGGTGACCGCCTTGCGGAAGCACAGCATGACCAGCACGACGACGACCTCGCCGACGAAGACCAGACGCCAGGTGAGGTACGTCGTCACCCAGCCGCCCAGCAGCGGGCCGACCGCGATCCCCGCACCGGCCAGCCCGCCGATCACCCCGTAGGCGACGGCCCTGTCCCGCCCCCGGTAGGACTCGGCGACCAGGGCCGCCATGGCGGGCAGGACCATCGCGGCGCCCAGTCCCTCGATGACCGACCAGCCCAGCGTGAGAACCCACAGGGTGGGCGCGGCAGCGGTGAGTGCCGAGCCCGTGGCGTAGACGACGAGGCCGAGGAGAAAGAGCCGGCGCCGGCCGAGGATGTCCCCGAGCCGACCACCGATGATCATGAAGGCCGCCATGACCAGTGCGTACAGGGTGATGACGGCCTGGATGGCCGTCACCTCGGTGTCGAAGTCCTCGACCAGCTGACTGATCGAGACGTTCATGACGGAGGTGTCCAGGACCATCAGGAACTGGGCGGTCCCCAGGACGATCAGAGCGCGCCAGCGGGTCACAGTGTCCACAGGTTCATCGAAGCCGGGTGGCCCCGCCGGCGCCTCACCCGCCACGGGCGAGCCTGAGGTCGAACGGCCCCGGCAACGCCGCGCCGGCCGTGCCGCAACGTCGGCAGTCTCGGAAACGCCGGCGGTCCTGGCGGCGTCAGACGTCAGCGGATCCGGGAACGCCGGCGTCCCCTGGGTGCGGCCGTCGGGCCCGCCATCGCCGACCCCGAGCGCCCTCGTCCCGGTCGCGTCCCTGACCGGCGCCTCCCGAACAGCGCGGTCGGAGCGTCGGCCGGACCACCGGGACCACCGGGACCACCGGGACCACCGAGCCACGCAGACCACAGGGCCACGAGCCGGGCCGCCGCGCCGCGGCATCGGCAAGAACCCGCCGCGGCGTCGGCACGGACACCATCGCTGTCAGAGCAACGGACACCATCGCTGTCAGAGCAGGTCCAGCTCGCGGGCCCGGCGCACCGCCTCGTTGCGGCGGTTGACCGACAGCTTCCGGTAGGCGCTCTTGAGGTGCGTCTTGACCGTGTTCACGGACACGTACAGGTCGGCGGCGATCTCCTCCGTCGACATCGTCAGGGCCAGCCTGCGCAGCACGTCCCGTTCGCGTCCGCTCAGTTCCTCGACCGGCGGCGGCGGACCGCCGTCGGACGGCGGCGCCCCCGGACTGAGCCAGTCCCCGGCCGTCCCGCGCAGCGACGCCGGGGCGAGGAAACGGCGGATCCAGGGCCCGGCCTCGGCGAAGGGCCGGCGCAGGCCGTCGCGGCGCGCCTCGCGCAGGGCCTGGACGACGAGCCCGTGCGCGGCGCCCGCGTCCCCCGCCTCGCTCGCTGCCTGCGCCCGCACCAGCAGGGCCCGGACGATCACCGCCGGGCCGGAGCGTCCCTCCCGGCGCACGGCGTCGAGCAGGTCGATCGCCGCCTCCGGCCGTCCGGCGGCGAGCTGGGCCCGTGCGGCCGCGACCTCGCAGGCCGGCTGTGCGTCGGGGACCGCCAGGAGCACCTTGACGGCCGTCTCGGGACGGCCCTCGGCGAGATGCACGGCGGACGCGACGAGCGCCGTCTGTCCCTCCGCCCAGGGCGAGGGCACGGCGGCCGGAACGACCGGCTCCGCCACGGCGAGCGCCGCCCGGGTGTCCCCCCGGGCCAGGTGCAGCCGGGCGACGGCGATGGCCCGGACGGACTCCATGACCGGGTCGCACCACGCGGAGGGCGACTCGGCGGTCTCGTCGAGGAGGGTTCGGGCCCGGGCCAGGTCGTCGCGGTCGACGGCCACCGCCGCCAGGACCAGCCGTGCCATGCCGGAGCCGGACGACTGGGGCAGGCCGTACCGCTCCGTCTCGGCCGTGGCGGCCCGCGCCCTGCGTTCGGCTCTGCCGGGCCAGCCGTCGAGGTAGTCGATCAGGGCCAGCCGGCCCAGCGCGTCCTCGCGTGCGAGTGCCGTCGCGGCCCCCGCGCCGGAGCCGGCCACGCTCGACAGGGCGGCGCACGCCTCCTCGAACCGTCCGGCCCACAGCCGCGCCGACCCCAGATGGGCCAGCAGCTGTGCGGTGAGCTCGGGATGCTTCTCCAGAAGCTGGGCGGGGACCTCGTGCCGGAGCGAGTCGGCCGCCGTGGCGGCCAGCTCGGCCCGCGCCGGCGCACCGGTCAGCCGGGCGGCCAGCGCCTCGAGCAACGCGCAGCTCAACCGTGCCGCCGCCAGCGCGGGCTGCTCCTGCTCGGGATCGCCACCGGCGCCTGCGCGTTCCAGCGGCCCGTGCCCGGACGCGTCCAGCGTCCGTTCCGCGTGACGCAGATGCGCCTGGCCGCGGTCGAGCTCGTGCAGGGACAGCTCGCGTGCCGCACGGACGAGATGGGCGGCGGGGCTCGCCGCCTCCGGCCCCATTCCGGAGAACAGCTCGGCGAGCGCGTCGACGCGCAAGCCCGTGAAGAGCCAGCCGATCGCGAGGTCGTCGACCAGCGCGCCCGCGGTGAACTCCCAGTCGCCCGCGGCCGCGCCGTGGTTCAGGGTCGCCGCGAGGGATCCCGAGCCGCGCAGCCAGTGCGCGGCCCGCCGGTGCAGTTCGGGCTCGAGACCGGGCGACCGCATCCGCAGATGGGCACGGAGGATCTCCGCGAACAGCGGATGCAGGCGGTACCAGTCCCGCTCCAGGTGCTCGACGAACGCGTTCTCGCGATGCAGCCCGGCCAGGATGGACTCGGCGTCGGTCCGCCCGGTCAGCGCGTTCACCAGGCCGGGACGAAACCGGTCGAGGACGCTGACCCGCAGCAGCAGGTCCTGCGTCTCGGGAGGCTGCCGCCGCAGCACCTCCGCCAGCAGGAAGTCCGCGACCGCCGTGCGGTCGGCCTCGAACTTCTTCAGGTACGACTCCGGATCCGGGCTCTCGCGCGCGGCGAGGGCGCACAGCCGCAGGCCGGCGGCCCAGCCCCGGGTGCGGTTCACAAGCCCCTGTGCCGCGTGCGCCGGAAGCCGCAGGCCGTGCAGTTCCAGCAGCTCGGCCGCCTCCTCGCCGGTGAAGGCCAGCTCCGCTCCCCGGATCTCCGTCAGCTCACCGGCCGCCCGGTAGCGGTGCAACGGGAGCAGCGGCTCGGTGCGCGTGACGAGGATCAGACGCAGACCTCCGCCCGAGTGGTGCAGGACGAACTCCAGCTGCTCGGCGATCTCCGGGTCGACCACCCGGTCGTACTCGTCGAGCACGACGATCACGGGCCGGTCCCGGGTGCTCAGCCCGGCGGCCAGCCGGGCCAGCAGCGCGGCGGGCACCCGGCCCGCGTCCGCAGGGCAGCCGATGTCGGCGGGCAGGTCGGTTCCGGCGGCGCGCAGGGCCTCGAGCAGGTACGCCCACAGCATGCCCGGGCCCTGTCCCGCCGCGTCGGTGGTGAGCCAGGCGACGGGATGCTCGCATGCCGAGGCCCAGTCGGCGACCAGCAGTGTCTTGCCCGCGCCCGCCGCGCCGTTGACCATGGTCAGCGGCGTCTCCAGAGCCCTGTCGAGGTGCCCGACGAGCCGCTCGCGCCGCAGAAACGTCACCGGACGGGCCGGGACGACGAACCGCGTGCGCAGGAACGGATCTCCTTGGGGATCGGCGTACGGGCCTGCCGGCACGTACGGGCCCGTCGGTTGCGCGTCGCTATCCTCGAGTCCGGCCATGGCGCTCACCGCCCCGGTCGTCAGGTCATGCGTAACGCTCTCCCCAGCATCCCAGGGTTCCGCGACGGCCGCTTCACGAGATCCCTGCGACCAGGTGCGAACGACTTCGTCGACGTTGCGGGTCCGCCCGCCTATCATCAGCCCGCCTTCGCCGCCTCCGAGGCACCGAAACCGGGCCACACACCGCGGATTGGCCTTGGCCGGCGGCGCCGCCCGCCTCCTAACGTCACCTGCATGCGGATGCGAATCGTCGACGCCTTCACCGACCGCCCCTTCGCCGGCAATCCGGCCGGGGTCCTGCTCCTGGACGCCTTCCCCGAGGACCGCCGGCTCCAGAACGTGGCCCTGGAGATCAACCACGCCGAGACGGCGTTCGCCCATCCCCTCCCCGAGGGAGGCGACGCGGACTGGGCACTGCGCTGGTTCACCCCTGTCACCGAGGTCGACATGTGCGGACATGCCACGCTGGCCACGGCACACGTCCTGCACACCACGGGCGCCCACGCCGGCCCGGTGCGGTTCGCCACCCGCAGCGGGATTCTGGTGGCCACGCCCGTCGAGGACGGTTCGATCACCCTGGACTTCCCGACCGCACCGCTGACCGCGGTGGACATCCCGGCGGCCCTGCCCGGAGCGCTGGGCGCCGAACCGCTCGCCTGCCTCGACACCGGCCCGCACATCGGCGACCTGCTGATCGAGCTGGCCGACGAGAAGACGGTGCGCGCCCTGAGGCCGGACCTGAAGGCCCTCGCCGCCTGTTCCCGCCGCGGCGTCATCGCCACCGCCCGCGCCGAGGACCCCGACCGGGGATACGACTTCGTCTCCCGCTGCTTCTTCCCGAACGTCGGCATCGACGAGGACCCGGTGACGGGCAGCGCCCACACCGCTCTCGCCCCGTACTGGTCCGGGCGTCTCGGCCGCACCGCGCTGACCGGCCTCCAGGCCTCTCCGCGCTCCGGCCGCGTGCGGACCGAACTGAGCGGTGACCGCACCCTGTTGAACGGCCGGGCGGTCACCGTCATCGAGGGCGAACTGCTGCTCTGAGCTCACCGCTCACGCCGTGGGCAGCCACCCCACCTTCCCCGCCAGCAGCGCGTATCCCACGAAGGCCCCGATGTCGAGCAGCGAGTGCGCCACCACGAGGGGGCCCACCCGACCCCAGCGCCGGTAGAGGTAGACGAACACCACGCCCATCACCATGTTGCCGATGAAGCCGCCGATGCCCTGGTAGAGGTGGTACGAGCCGCGCAGCACGGAGCTGGCCACCAGCGCGGTGCCCGGCGTCCACCCCAGCCGGCCCAGCCTGCGCAGCAGATACCCGACGACGATGACCTCTTCGAGGATCGCGTTCTGCAGCGCGGACAGCACCAGCACCGGGTACTTCCACCACACGTCGGGCAGCGCCTCCGGCACCACCGTCAGATTGAAGCCGAGTCCCCGGGCCGCCAGGTAGAAGGCGATGCCGGTGCTGCCGATCACGGCCGCGACGGCCGCCCCGCGGCCGAGGTCCGGCCAGGGCCGGGTGCGGTCGAAGCCCAGCGTGCGCAGACCCTGGCCCTCGCGCAGCAGGAAGTGCGCGACGAGGGCCACCGGGACCAGCGCGGTGGCGATCCCGAACAGCTGCCAGGCGAGGTCGAGCCACGGGCGGCCGGGCGCGGCGGAGGCGTTGAGAGTCGCCGCCTGGTCCTTCAAGCCTCCCGGCTTGGTGACCGAGCCGACAAAACTGATCAGGGCGGACACACCGCTCGCACCGAGCGAGAGCCCCAGAACGAGCAGCGTCTCGTCACGGAAAATCCGTCGCGAGAGCTGTTCCCGCGGAAAAGAATCAGCCAACGACCCTGCCTCCACCTGCACACCTGCCTCCGGTTGCGTGACCCCGCTCCCACCACTGCCCCGCCAGGCTCTCGGACGAAGCTGTGAAGACCGTGCGTGGCAGGACGCCGAGGGGACGGGCGCCCCGTACGGAGCGCCCCTCCGTTCGCGGGCCGTGCGGCGGAGAGCCGCCGCCGGCCGCCGTGCAGGGACGTCACCGTCGTGGGAGGTCACAGCTTGCCCGATCCGTACGGGGCAGGCGGCAGCGACCCCCGTCCTCGCACGCTCCGGCACGGACGACGGCCGTCACGACCGCCCCCGCACCCTCACCCCCGCGGCGGATCGCGCCAGGCGGTGCCGCCCGCGCCACCGGGACTCGCACCGGACACGGACGCCGTCCGCGGAGAAGAGCGCCCGGACACCGACCGCGAGGCCCCCGCACCCGGTCGCGTCGCCCTCAGAACTCAGCCCCGCGGGCCCAGCGATCCGCCATGATGCGCCCACCGCTCGGACAACAGGCGACCAGCCGCCCACCGATCGGACATCGATCGCTCGGACATCGATGGCTCGGCCGCCCATCGCCCAGGCGTCAGCCGACCAGCCGCCCACCGCGCACGCGCCACGGGCACGAACGCACAGGCGCTCAGGCGCTCAGGCGCACAGGCGCTCAGGCGCTCGGCGCGAGCTCAGGCAGCCCCACGGGCCAGGTGTGCACCGGCTCGCCCGCGTGCATCAGCTCCGCGTACCGCCGTGTGGTCGCCGCCAGCGCGGTGTCCCGCGACAGCCCGGCCTCCACCGCTCGGTGGAAGGTCGCCACCTGCCAGGACGCGCCGTTGGTCCGTCGTCGGCACCGCTCCTCGATGACCCCCAGGTACAGATCGCGGTCGGCCGGATCCACCCCCCAGGCGTCCAGGCCCGCCTCGGCCAGCGGCAGCAGCTCGTCCCGTACGAGACTCACCGCGTCCACCTCGACCAGACCCCCCAGCCGCCCGCGCCGCGGCCACAGCAGCCGGGCCTCGATCCCGTGCCGGCAGGCCGCGTCGAAGTTGGCCTCGGCCGTCTCGAACGGCAGCCGGGACCACACCGGCCGGGACTCCTCCGCCAGGGCCCGGACGACGCCGTAGTAGAAGGCCGCGTTCGCGATGACGTCGGTCACGGTCGGCCCGGCGGGCAGGACGCGGTTCTCCACCCGCAGGTGCGGGACGCCGTCGGCGATGCCGTATACAGGCCGGTTCCAGCGATAGACAGTGCCGTTGTGCAGGACGAGTTCGGCGAGCGAGGGCACTCCGCCCGCCTCGAGGACCTCGAGCGGGTCCTCGTCGTCGCAGATCGGCAGCAACGGCGGGAAGAAGCGCACGTTCTCCTCGAACAGCTCCTGGGCCGAGCTGATCCACTTCTCCCCGAACCACGTCCGCGGCCGGACGCCCTGCGCCTGGAGTTCCGGCGGCCGGGTGTCGGTCGCCTGCTGGAAGAGCGGGGGCCGCGACTCCCGCCACAGCTCGTGGCCGAACAGGAAGGGCGAGTTGGCGCCGACGGCGATCTGCGCGGCGGCGACGGACTGGGCCGCGTTCCACACGGCGGCGAAACGGCCCGGCGTCACCTGCAGGTGCAGCTGCACGGAGGTGCAGGCGGCCTCGGGCACGATCGACTTCGACGTGCACGACAGCCGCTCCACCCCGTCGATCTCCAGGGCGAAGTCCTCGCCGCGGGCGGCCACGATCTGGTCGTTGAGGAGGGTGTAGCGATCGACGTCCGACAGGTTCGACGAGACCAGGTCGTCACGGTCGAGCGTCGGCAGAATGCCGATCATCACGATTCCCGCGTCGACCTCGGCCGCCTTTCGATGGGCATATGCCAGTGACGTACGGATTTCCTCCGCGAGTCGATCGAATACGCGGCCGCCCAATCGGTGTGGAGCTATGTTGACTTCCAGGTTGAACATGGCGAGTTCTGTTTGGAAATCGCGGCTCGCGATCCGCTCCAGTACCTCGCCATTCAACATTTTCGGCAGTCCGTCGGCACCCGCGAGATTCAGTTCGATCTCGAGACCCATGAAGTTCTTGGGCCGGTCGAAGCGCTTCTGGGCCAGGAGTCGCTCGAGCCCCGTCAGGCACTTCCGGAGCTTGTCCCGGTAGTCCCGACGATCGGACAGGTCGAACGCGCCTGCCACGACCTTCTCCCCCATCGAAGCGTCCTTCCTCGCGTGGCGGGCCGGCGGTGCGGCCGCCGGTGGTCCCGGGGTCAGGTGCAATGATGCCCAGCCCTGCCGATCGATAACGTCCCCGGCGGGGAGCATCGGCCGCTACGCTCACCCAAAGCCGGTGGAAGTGACCGGTGGCACATTCACCGGGCATGGTGCCCGGACGCCCATTGGGCGAAATCGGGAACTCGTGAAAAACGCTGACGGGAATGGGCCGACCGTCCGGCGTGCCACAACCCGAGGTCACCGAGGAGTCACCCTCTCGGAATCGGGATTTTTCACACGTATCGCCGACCGATAGAACCCTTGCCGAGTGTCCCGGAATCGACTAGACGAAACACAGTCTGAACACGTGTCGTATAAACTCCGCGAACAAGGCAGAGAAGGTTGGCGCCCACGGTCGAAGGAGCCTGTCGTCGAGGAGACGGCAGGCCGCTCGCGCACCCCCGCACTCTCCCCCAGACCCGGCCCCCGCCTCTCCGACCTCGAGAGCTAGCTGACAGCGCCGTCCGCCCACGCCCTCGCGCCACCGTGCCTGTCGAATTGAGAGGCGACCCACCATGCCTTTGCATGTCCCCCCGGCTCCCGCGCCCGCCCTGCGCTCGGTCCTCACGGCACTCGGTTCCCCCACCGCCGTCCACGAGGCCCGCACGCCGTCCCTGCGCACCGCCCAGCAGGATGCCGTTCCCGACCTCCCCCTGCCTCTGCACGTCCTGGACGCGATCACCCCGGCAGGCCTGGCCTCGACCCGGCTGGTCGGCTGGCGGTTCCTGATCCGCTGCGGCGACCGGGCCGTGGCCGCCGCCGAGACCCGGCTCACCCCGGACGGCTGGGCGTTCTCGCACTTCTTCGAAGGCCCCTACATCGCCTCCACGGAGCGGGCCCTGCGTCAGGCCGAGTCGGTCGCCCAGCCCTGCCAGGCACGGCTGCTGTCGGTACCGGGGCTCTACATGCTCACGCTGTGGCTGCACGGCGACAGCGCCTCGGACGGCACCACCGGTCACCCCGATCCGACCGACCTGCTGGTTCCGCTGGCCCCTGCGCCGCCCGGGATCGCCGCCCACCGCCCGCACCGGGTCGCCGAGCTGCTCCCGGTGCTCACCCTGCGGGTCACACCCGCCGCGTCGCCCCCGCTGCTCGGCTCACCCGCCTGACCCGCCCGGCCCCCGTACCCCGTCGCCGCGACCCCGACGACGGGGTACAGCGCTGCGCGCCCGCCTGCGGACCAGGACACGGCCTAGCCCTATCCGGCCACCGGGAACCACCCGAAGGGACGGTGCCGTCGCGATGAACCGCCCGCGCGGGTGACGCGTCCTGAACCTGTGAGAAGCGGTGCCGCGAAATCCCTGCGGATCCGCCTCCGTGGGGCAACACTGGTTCCGACCGACTTATCACAACGGGGGGCGGCCATGAACGACGTTTCACGCCGCGGGACAGACACCACATCCATCTCACATCTCACGCCAGAGCGGAAGTTCCCATCCATGTGCCAGCACCAGCCACCGTGCCCGACAGCGACCTCAGCCGACCGGGAGTCCGCCCGCCTCGTGGCGCACCACCCGGAACAGGGCTGGAGCCTGCTGTGCAACGGCGTCCTGCTCTTCGAGGACACCGGTGAGCTCCTGCCGGACGGCCAGGTCATCGCCCCCCACCGGGTCGTGACCGCCGCCTAGATCTCCTGCCCGGCGGTGGCCGGACGGGCGCAGTACCGACGGACGGCGCGGGACCGCCGTCCGCAGACTCGAGGGGCCGGCCGCAGCGACCACTGCGAACCGGCCCCGACGCGTGTCCGGAGCCGGTCACTGCGGGTAGCCCTCTGATTTCCACGGGACACGACGCAGTGAACGTCTCCCGTGGCGGCACTTTTTCCGGAAGACTCCTGGAAGTTTCGGCGGCGGCGTCCGGAGCGGACGGCGGCGGAGGTGGGCAGTGACGACGGACGATGCGACGGCCGCGTCCCGGGTCGAGGTCAGGGTCACGATCACCGAGATCGCCCGGCAGGCCGGCGTCTCGGTGCCGACCGTGTCCCGGGTGGTCAACGGCCGCTCCGACGTGTCGCCGCGGACACGGGCCAGGGTCGAGGACCTGCTGCAGCTGCACGGCTACCGCAAGCGCCCCGCCTCGGCGTCGACCCGCGCCTCCCTGCTCGACCTGGTCTTCAACGACCTCGACAGCCCATGGGCGGTGGAGATCATCCGCGGGGTGGAGGAGGCCGCCCACGCGGCCGGGGTCGGCACGGTGGTGTCGGCGATCCACGGACGCTCGGGCGACGCCCGCGAGTGGATGCGCAACCTGCGCTCGCGCGCCTCCGACGGCGTCGTCCTGGTCACCTCGGCCCTGGAGCCCACCCTGCACGAGCAGCTGCGCGTTCTGGGCGTTCCGCTGGTCGTCGTCGACCCCACCGGCTCACCCGCCGCCGAGACGGCGACCATCGGCGCGGCCAACTGGTCCGGCGGCCTCGCGGCCACCGAGCACCTGCTGTCGCTGGGCCACCGCAGGATCGGCCTGATCGCGGGCCCGTCCCGGCTGCTGTGCTCGCGCGCCCGCTTCGACGGCTACCGGGCCGCGCTGGAGGCCGCCGGCCTCGCCGTCGACGACGCCCTCGTCGTCCCCGGGGACTTCCACCCCGAATCGGGCTTCACCGGCTGCAACGCCCTGCTCGACCTGCCCGAACCGCCGACCGCGGTGTTCGCGGCCAGCGACCAGATGGCCCTCGGGGCGATCGAGGCGCTGCGCCGGCGCGGCCTGCGGACGCCGGAGGACATGAGCGTGGTCGGCTTCGACGACCTGCCGGAGGTCCGCTGGTCGGCCCCGCCTCTGACCACTGTCCGCCAGCCTCTGGCCGAGATGGGCAAACTCGCCGTCCGCACGGTCCTGAGCCTGGCCCGCGGCGAGCGCCCCGACTCGCCGCGGGTGGAGCTGGGCACGGAGCTGGTGGTGCGGGCCAGCACCGCGCCGCCCCGTGGCGCTAGCTGAGCGCCTCCCGGATCGCCCCGTACGCCGGCTTCGGCGCGAGCTGCTCGTCCCAGGGCAGTGCCGCGCCCTGGCCGGGGAAGAACGCCGGGATCCAGGAGTACTTGTCCGTGTAGTCCCAGACGGTGATGCCGACGCACCGCCGCACCGCGAGGCACGCCTCGGTCATGTTCCGGTACCAGTCGGCCTGTTGGGCCAGCTTCTCCTCGGTCGCGGGCAGCAGCATCCGGACGTCGACCTCGGTGAGGGCGGTGTCCAGGCCGAGCCGTGAGAAGCGGCGCAGATTGTCCTCGAGGGTCGTCGGATAGCCGTACTGGAGGGCGAGGTGGGCCTGCAGGCCGATGCCGTCGAGCGGCACGCGCTGAGCCCTCAGTTCCCTGGCGAGGGCGTAGTAGGCGTCGCTCTTCGGGCCGACGGCCTCGATGTTGTAGTCGTTGAGGTAGAGCTTCGCCTTGGGGTCGGCCTGGTGCGCCCAGCGCAGGGCGTCGGCGATGTAGCCGGGGCCGAGGGTCTTGTAGAAGACGGTCTCGCGGTAGGTGCCGTCCTCGTTGAACGCCTCGTTGACGACGTCCCAGGCGTAGACCTTGCCCCGGTAGTGGCGGACCTCGGTCTGGATGTGCTTCTTCAGCACGGCCCGCAGTTCGTCGGCCGTCCACTCCCTGCTCGTCACCCAGCCGGGCAGCTGGCTGTGCCAGACCAGGGTGTGGGCGCGGACCTTCTGGCGGTGGGCGCGCGCGAGGTCCACGATCTGGTCGCCGGCCGTCCAGTCGAAGACGCCCTGCTGAGGCTCGGTGGCGTACCACTTCATGCCGTTGCCCGGGGTGATCATGTCGAACTCGTGGCCCAGGATCTTCGTGTACGCGGTGTCGGTGAGTTCGGGGTTGTCGGTGGCGCTGCCGAAGTAGCGGCCGTGGCGCTGGGCGAGGTCGGCGAGGGTGGCGCGCGGCTTGCCGTGCGCGGGTTGCTCGTGGGCCTGTGCGGCCGGTCCGGTGACCACGCCAGCGGCGACCAGCACGGTGGCGAGGGCGCCGGCGAGTCTGAACCGGGTGCGGGCGGTGCTGGGCATGGTGCGACTCCTCACGGTGGGCGGGTGGGCGAGCCGTACGGGTCCGCGGGCGCGGGTCATCCCTTCGTGGCGCCGGCGGAGAGGCCGCCGACGAGCTGGCGCTCGGCGACGGAGTAGAAGGCCAGGGCGGGGACCATGGCGAGGACGAGATAGGCGAAGACGCGCGCGTACTCGGCGGAGTACTGCCCCTGGAACTGCTGGACCCCGATCGGGACGGTCCACCAGGTGGGTTCGTTGAAGACCAGCAGCGGCAGCAGGAAGTTGTTCCAGCTGCCGACCACGGCGAGGACGGAGACCGTGCCGAGGGCGGGCCTGGCCATGGGCAGCAGGATCCGCCAGAAGAAGCCGAGCGGCCCGCAGCCGTCGAGGGTGGCTGCCTCCTCCAGTTCGGCGGGTATCTCGCGGAAGAACCCGCGCAGGATGACGATCGTCATCGGCAGTCCGAACGCGGCCTGCGGCAGGATCACGCCGAGGGGGTTGTCCAGCAGGCCGATGGAGCGCAGCAGCAGGAACAGGGGCAGCGCCGCCACCGCGAAGGGGAACATCAGCCCCATGGTGAACAGGGTGAACAGCACCTCCCGCCCCCGGAAGGCGAAGCGGGCGAAGGAGAACGCCGCGAGCGCGGACACCGCGACGACGACCACGGTCGTCCCGACCGCGATGAGGGTGCTGCTGCCGACCAGGCGCCAGAACGAGCCGGAGCCGAGGATGTCGGTGTAGTTGGAGGGGACCCACGGGTCGGGCAGGCCGATGGGGTTGCGCGAGAGCTGGTCGGTGGATTTGAAGCCGGACAGCACGGCGTACACGAGGGGTACGGCCATCACCGCGCCGACGATCCCGAGGACCAGGTGCAGCGGCAGGGTCCGGCCGGTCCGGCGCACGCCCCGCCCCGTGGCGAGGTCCGTGCCGCGGTCGGTCTTGGCGATGCTCACGAGCCGCCTCCTCGCATGGTCGTGGTGGCGCCCTGGAGGTCGCGGCGAAGCACGAACCGCTGGTAGGCGAGGGCGAAGACGAGGCAGATGCCGAACATGACGACGCTGATCGCGCTGGCGTAGCCGACCTGGTAGCGCTTGAAGCCGTACTGGAACATCGTCACGGCCATCGTCTCGGAGTGGTGGTCGGGGCCGCCCGCGGTGACGACCCACACCAGGTCGAAGAGCTGGATCGCGCCGATGACCGACAGGAATACGCTGATCCGCAGGGTCGGTGCGAGCAGCGGCAGGGTGACGTTGCGGAAGCGCTGCCAGGGGCCGGCCCCGTCGATCAGGGCCGCCTCGATCAGCTCGGCCGGGATGGACTGCAGCCCGGCCAGGTAGAGCATCATGTGGAAGCCGAAGTACTTCCATGTCATGACCAGGAAGAGGGTGGCCATGACGGTGGAGGGATCGGAGAACCACTGCCCGCCCGCCCCGTCCAGTCCGACGGCGCCCAGCACATGGTCGGCCAGGCCGTCGTCCGGCGCGAAGATCATGCTGAACAGCACGCCGGTGATGGCCTCGGAGAGGATGTACGGCGCGAAGAACAGCATCCGGTAGACGGCCCGGCCGCGGATCTTCTGGTTCAGCGCGACGGCGAGGGCCAGCGCGAACGGCAGTTGCAGCAGGAGCGAGAGGCCGACCAGGAGCAGACAGCGCCACAGGTCGCCGAGGAACACCGGATCCTTGAAGAGCCGGGTGAAGTTGTCGCCGCCGACGAAGTCCTCGGGCATCCCGAAGCCGCCCCAGCGGAAGAACGCGGCGTACACCGCGAACAGCATCGGCAGCAGCACGAGCGTGCCGAACAGCACCAGCGCGGGCGCCTGGAAGCCGACGGCGGTGAGCCAGTGCAGGGCCCGTCGGCGGGCCCGCGAACGGCCCGCGGCGACGGCCGGCGGTGCGGGCTCGACGTCCGGACCGCTGCGCCTGTCCGGGAGGAAGGTGGAGGTCATCGCCGGCTACTGCTCTTCCTTCGCGACCTTGGTGATCGACTCGCTGACCTGCTGGGGCGATTTCGAACCGGCGATCAGAGCGGCGACGCTGTCGTTGACCTCCTGGCCCAGGGCGGGCGCGTACGCCTGGTCGAGGTAGAGCTGGAAGCCGGTGGCGCCCTTCAACTGTGCCTGCACGGCCTTGATGTTCGGGTCGGTCAGGGCGCTCTCGGCGGCCGGTACGACGGGCAGCACCCCGGTCTTCTTGACGAGTTCGGTGTCCGTGGCGGCGGAGGCGAAGAACTTCAGGAAGTCGACGGCCGCCTGCGGGGCGTCCTTGCGCAGCGCGTGCCCGCCGCCGCCGCCGAACACCTCGGTGATCACGCCCTTGCCGCCGTCGACCGCCGGGAACGGGAAGAAGCCGAGGTTCGCGCCGAGCCCCTTGCCGGCGTCGGCCTCCACGACCGGCGCCCACTGGCCCATGAGTTCCATCGCCGCCTTGCCGTTGCCGACGGCCGCGGCCTGGCCGGTGGGACTGGAGTACGCGGCGCCGAGGAAGCCCTTCTGGAACGGCTGCAGATCGACGAGGTCCTGGAGGTGCTGTCCGGCCTGGACGAAACCGTCACCGGTGAAGTCCTTCTCGTCCCCGGCCTTGCGCAGGGCGTCGACTCCGGCGGTGCGCATCGCGAGGTAGGCCCAGTAGTACATGCCGGGCCACTTCTCCTTGCCGGCGAGGGCGAGCGGGGTGATCCCGGCGGCCTTCAGCTTGCGCACCGCGTCGAGGAAGCCGCTCCAGGTGGTGGGCGGCCCGCCGATCCCGGCCTGCTTGAAGAGCGCCTTGTTGTACCAGAACCCGATCATCCCGATGTCGAACGGTATGCCGTACGCCTTGTCGCCGAGCAGATACGGCTGCCGGGCGACGGACAGCAGGCTCTCCCCCCAGTCCTTCGTGCGTTCCGTGAGGTTCTCCACGAGCCCCGCGTCGACCTGCTGCTTCAAAACCCCGCCGCCCCAGGTGTGAAAGATGTCGGGGAGCTTCCCGGAAGCGGTCAGCGCCGTCATCTTCGACTTGTAGGCGTCGTTCTCCAGCTGGACGATCTTGACCTTCACCTTGGGGTTCTGCGCCTCGAACTTCTTGGCCAGAGCGGCCCATACGTCCTTGGTCGGCTGGGTGGTGGAGATGTTCCACCACTCGATGGTGGTCGTCCCCGACGACGACCCCCCGTCCGAGTCGCCGCCGCAGGCGCTCAGTGCCGTCATGCCCAGACCGGCCGCGGCGGAGGCCGCCAGGAAGCCTCGGCGGGAGAGTGCCGGGTCGCCCATCATGCGCTCCTTGAGAGATCGAAAGTTTCGAACCAGATCCAGAAAGGTTCGCTGCTGCCGCACCCTAGAGACACCCTCCGACGGGTGGCAACCCCTTGAACACAGAGAATCCAGCGGCCTGTTCACGAAGGGCCACCCGAGGAGGCCCCGAACCCGACCGAAACATTCGGATCACACGGCGAACGTTACGAAGCGGAGACCGGCGCGACGCGATGGCCGAGATCAGCCCTACCTGGCGCGGGGCAGCGGCCGGAGGGACCCGGCGAATGCCGACCTCGACCCGATCGCCGCCCTGGATCGGCCCGGATCGCCGACCCTGGCCGGGCCGACCGCGAGGCACTGCGGCGCCGGCGCCGGCGCCGCGATCACGACGACCGGCGCCCACCGCACGGCGTCGCCCAGCATCCGCCGGTGCGGCCCCGCGTCCGCCGGACCGCCTCCCGGCCCTATCGTGACCGCATGCAGAGCTACACGATCGGCCAGGCGGCACGACTGCTCGGCGTCAGCCCCGACACCGCGCGCCGCTGGGCGGACGCGGGCCGCGTCACGACGCACCGCGACGAGACCGGACGACGCCTCGTGGACGGCAAGGCCCTCGCCGCCTTCTCCGTGGAACTCGCCCGGTCCGGCGGCACGGAGGACGACACCCCCCACACCTCCGTCCGCAACGCCTTCCCCGGCATCGTCACCGCGATCAAGCTGGGCGACGTGGCCGCCCAGGTGGACATCCAGGCCGGCCCGCACCGCCTGGTCTCCCTGCTGACCCGGGAGGCGGTCGAGGAACTCGGACTCGAGGTCGGCATGGAGGCGACCGCCCGCGTGAAGTCGACAAACGTACACATCGACCGGGCATGACCGAGAGCGGCGCAAAGCGGGCATCCCCGCCATAAGTCCCCAAGGGCCGTACCGTTGACGCCCATGACCTTGAGCATCCGCAACCAGCTTCCCGGCACCGTCACGGCCGTCCAACCCGGCCAGGTCATGGCCCTCGTGAAGGTCCGCCTCGACGGCGGGCAGCACCTCACGGCGGCCATCACCCTGGAGGCCTCGGAGCAACTCGCCCTCGCGCCCGGCGCCGCCGTCCACGCCCTGGTGAAGTCGACGGAGATCTCCCTCTCCACGGGCCAGGTGGCCGGCCTCTCGATCCGCAACCGGTTGCCCGGCACGATCACCGGCCTCGTCCTCGGCTCGGTCATGGCAGCGGTGAAGATCACCGTGGACGGCGGCGAACTCACCGCGGCGATCACCAGGGAGTCGGCTGTCGACCTCGGTCTGTTCGTGGGCTCCGACGTCATCGCGCTGATCAAGTCGACCGAGGTGTCCCTGGCCACGGCGTAGAACGACGAGGGGCCCCGTCCGCGACGGACGGGGCCCACACACGCTCCGGATCAGTCCTCGTACGCGTCCAGCGGCGGGCACGAGCAGACGAGGTTGCGGTCGCCGAAGGCCTGGTCGACACGGCGCACCGGCGGCCAGTACTTGTCGGCGGCGGACACCCCGGCGGGGAAGACCGCCTCCTCACGCGAGTACGCGTGCGCCCACTCGTCGCCGAGCGCGGCCGCGGTGTGCGGGGCGCCGACGAGCGGATTGTCGTCGGCCGGCCACGCACCCGCGCCGACCTTCTCGATCTCCGCGCGAATGGCGATCATCGCGTCGCAGAACCGGTCGAGCTCGATCAGGTCCTCGGACTCGGTCGGCTCGATCATCAGCGTCCCCGCCACCGGGAACGACATCGTCGGCGCGTGGAAGCCGTAGTCGATGAGCCGCTTGGCCACGTCGTCCACGGTCACACCGGTCGCCTTGGCCAACGGCCGCAGGTCGATGATGCACTCGTGCGCCACCAGCCCGCCCGGACCGTTGTAGAGCACCGGGTAGTGCGGCTCCAGCCGCTTGGCGATGTAGTTGGCGCTCAGCACCGCCACCTGCGTGGCCCGCTTGAGGCCCTCACCGCCCATGAGCCGCACGTACGCCCAGGAGATCGGCAGGATGCCCGCGGAGCCCCACGGCGCCGCCGAGATCGGCCCCACACCGGTCTCGGGCCCCGCTGCGGGCTGCAGCGGGTGGTTGGGCAGATACGGCGCCAGATGCGACCGGACGGCCACCGGCCCGACGCCCGGGCCGCCACCGCCGTGCGGGATGCAGAACGTCTTGTGCAGGTTCAGGTGGGAGACGTCGCCGCCGAAGTGCCCCGGCTTGGCGAGCCCGACGAGCGCGTTGAGGTTGGCGCCGTCGACGTACACCTGACCGCCGGCCTCGTGCACCTGGGCGCAGATGTCGGCGACGTGCTCCTCGAACACGCCGTGCGTGGAGGGGTAGGTGATCATCAGCACCGACAGCTCGTCCCGGTACTGCTCGATCTTCGCGCGCAGGTCCTCGACGTCGATCTCGCCGTCCTCGGCGGTCTTGACGACGACGACCTTCATGCCGGCCATCACCGCGCTCGCCGCGTTCGTGCCGTGCGCGGAGGACGGGATCAGGCACACGGTGCGCTGCTCGTCACCGTTGCCCCGGTGGTATCCGCGGACGGCGAGCAGCCCGGCCAGCTCGCCCTGTGACCCGGCGTTCGGCTGCAGGGACACCTTGTCGTACCCGGTGACCTCCGCGAGCCGCTCCTCGAGCTCGCGGATGAGCGTCAGGTAGCCCTGGGCCTGCTCGGCGGGGGCGAAGGGGTGCATCTGCCCGAACTCGGGCCAGGTGACCGGCTCCATCTCCGTGGTGGCGTTGAGCTTCATGGTGCACGAGCCCAGCGGGATCATGCCCCGGTCGAGCGCGTAGTCCCGGTCGGCCAGCCTGCGCAGGTAGCGCAGCATCGCGGTCTCGGACCGGTGCCGCTGGAAGACGGGATGGGTCAGGATGTCGTCGGTCCGCAGCAGCCCGGCGGGCAGGGCGTCCTCGACGGCCGCGTCGAGCGACGCGATGTCGCCGTCCACCCCGAAGGCCGCCCAGACCGCGGCGACCTGGGCGCGCGCGGTGGTCTCGTCGCAGGAGAGCGCCACCTGGTCGGCGTCGACGAGGTGCAGGTTGACCCCGTGCTCCCGCGCGGCGGCGACGATCTCGGCGGCCTTCGCCGGCACCCGCACGGTCAGCGTGTCGAAGTACGTCCGGTGCACCACCTCGACGCCACCGGCCTCGAGTCCCGCGGCGATGATCGCGGCGTAGCGATGCGTACGCCGGGCGATCTGGCGCAGCCCGTCCGGGCCGTGGTAGACCGCGTACATCCCGGCCATCACGGCCAGCAGCACCTGCGCCGTGCAGATGTTGCTCGTCGCCTTCTCGCGCCGGATGTGCTGCTCACGCGTCTGCAGTGCGAGACGGTAGGCCTTGTTGCCGTCGGCGTCCACGGACACGCCCACGAGCCGGCCGGGCAGGCTCCGCGCGAACTTCTCGTGCACCGCCATATAGCCGGCGTGCGGTCCGCCGAAGCCCATCGGCACGCCGAACCGCTGTGTGGTGCCGACCGCGATGTCCGCGCCCAGCTCACCGGGCGACGTCAGCAGCGTCAGCGCGAGCAGGTCCGCGGCGACGGTGACGAGCGCGCCGAGCCCGTGCGCCTGGTCGATGAGCGCCTTCAGGTCCCGCACGGCGCCGGACGCACCGGGGTACTGGACGAGCACGCCGTTGATCTCGCGCTCCGCGATCTTTGCCGGGATGCCGTCGCTCAGATCGGCGACGACGACCTCGACGCCGGTCGGCTCTGCACGCGTCTCGATCACGGCGATGGTCTGCGGCAGCGCGTCCGCGTCGATGAGGAAGAGGCCCTTCCTGTTCTTCCCCACGCGCCGTGACAACGCCATCGCCTCAGCCGCCGCCGTGCCCTCGTCGAGCAGCGACGCACCCGAGGTCGGCAGACCCGTCAGGTCGGCGACCATCGTCTGGAAGTTCAGCAGCGCCTCGAGCCGGCCCTGGGAGATCTCCGGCTGATACGGCGTGTAGGCGGTGTACCAGGCCGGGTTCTCCATGACGTTGCGCAGGATGACCGGCGGCGTGAAGGTGCCGTAGTAGCCGAGACCGATCATCGGGGCGAGCACCTTGTTGCGGTCGGCCAGCGAGCGCAGCTCGGCCAGCACCTCGGCCTCGGTGCGGGCGCCCGGCAGGTCCAGCGCGTCGGCGTTCTTGATCACATCGGGGACCGCGGCGGCGGTGAGCTCGTCGAGCGAGCCGTAGCCGACATGCGCGAGCATCTTGGCCCGCGCCTCGTGGTCGGGCCCGATGTGGCGCTGCTCGAAGGGGATTCCCTGCTCGAGCTCGGTGAGCGGAATGCGATGGGCGGTCATTACGGAGGCCTCCTGGTCTGACACGACCTTCGAGGGTCACCACGGCGGGTACCCGGACGGCCTCCCCCTCTGTCATCTCAACCTGAGAGCTTCACCGGCCGCCAGCGGACGACCGGCTTTCACCGTCGGTGAGAGCGGACACCGTCGACGCCGTCGGCACCCGCCCTGCTTTCCAGAGTGACCTCGTCCGTGCGGTACGTGAGCCTGAGAGATTCCGGGGAGGATTTGCTCCTTCGGCGCCTCCGGTGGTCTCCGGAGGACTCTCCCGCACGGGGTCAGCAGCCGTTGCCAGACTACCAGCGAGGTCAACGGGCCTCTCGAGTGGCCGGTCGTCTCAATGTGCTCTTTTGTAGTCCTTACGGACGAGCTGCGACCAAGAGGAGGGCCCGTGCAGACCGACATCGATCCGCGCAACCTGATCGGCCGCAAGGCGTTCGACCGCAACGGGGCGAAGATAGGCACCGTCGACGAGGTCTACCTCGACGATGCGACCGGTGTGCCGGAGTGGGCCGCCATCCGCACGGGCCTGTTCTCCCGTGACGCCTTCGTCCCCCTGGAGCCCAGCAAGCTGGTCGAGGGGACCCTGCACATCCCGTTCGACCGCGCGCTGATCAAGGACGCCCCGGACTTCGGCGTGGGCCGCCACCTCTCCCCGGAGCAGGAACTCCAGCTCTACCACCACTACGGTCTCGACGTGGCGGCCCCTCCCCCGCTGCCCGACCACGACTTCGGCCACCTGGCGGGCACGGACGACAGCTGACTCACGCAGCCCGGCAACGCCTCGACCTCAAGCAGCCGCACAGCCCTAGTCTGCGCTTCTTTCCGACGTCACCTCCGGCGTCACCGACAGTTCCCTCGTCCCACCCGCCGTCTCCGTGTCCTCCCCCGGTCTTCGCCGCACCAGCGGCAGCGGGTCCGCCGGAGCCAACTGCGGATCGTCGGTGCGGAACGTGCGCACCCGGCCCGGCTCCGACTCCGGCGTCTCGAACCGCACCGTGACCCGCCCCAGCCCACTGCCCTGCACCCACCCGTGTCCGAGCTCGGCATGCCGCACGTCGTGCCCCGGACGCCACTGGTGCTCGGCCGGGACCGGGACCGGCTCCTCGGCGGCGGGCTCCTCCATCAGCCCGTCCGCGGGCTCGTCCGCGAGCGCTCCCGCGGCCTGCGCGAACAGGTCCTCCTGCGTGAAGTCCGCCAGACCGCTGACGCCCACCCCCAGCAGCCGCACCCCGCCCGTGGTGTCCACGGAGTCCAGCAGACGGGCCGCCGCTTCCCTGATCACCGCCGGATCGTCCGTGGGCCCGCGCAGCGTCTCGGACCGGGTGAGCGTCGAGAAGTCGTACCGGCGCACCTTCAGCACGATGGTCCGACCCGACAGACCGGCCTCCCGGAGCCTGCGCACACACCGGTCCGCGAGCCGCTGCACCTCCAGCCCCACCCGCACCCGGTCGTGGATGTCCACGTCGTACGTGTCCTCGACCGACACCGACTTGGTCTCCCGCTCGGCCACCACCGGCCGGTCGTCACGCGCCAGCGCCATGGCGTGGAGTCCATGCCCGTGCGCCTTGCCCAGCAACCGCACCAGCTCGTCCTCACCGGCCTCCGCGATCTCGTCGACCGTGGTGATCCCGGCCCGCCGCAGATGGTCCCCCGTGGCAGGACCCACCCCCGGCAGCGTCCGCACCGGCATGGGCCCGAGCAGCTGCCGCTCGGTGCCCGGCTCGATGAGCACCAGGCCGTCGGGTTTCGCCTCCTCCGAAGCGATCTTCGCGAGCATCTTGCAGGAGGCCAGTCCCACCGAACCCGTGAGACCGGTGACGGCCCGTATGTCCGCGCGCAGTCGGACGCCGGCCAGCCGCGCCGAATCCCTGTCCCAGGCCGCCCCGCCGGCCTCCAGGTCCACGAAGGCCTCGTCCAGGCTCAGCGGCTCCACCAGCGGCGACAGCGCCCTGAGCAGCGCCATGACCTGCTCGCTGATCGATCGGTAGAAGGCGAACCGCGGCACGAGATAGGCGGCGTTCGGCGCCAGCCTGCGCGCCTGGGCCATGGGCATCGCCGAGTGGACTCCGAAGACCCGTGCCTCGTAGGAGGCCGTGGCGACCACTCCGCGAGGCCCCAGGCCTCCCACGACCACGGCCTTCCCGCGCAGACTCGGCTTGGACGCCTGCTCCGCCTGAGCGAAGAAGGCATCCATGTCGAGATGCAGGATCGTGGGCGCGTTTCTCACACGTCCGATGCTGCACCACGCCACTGACAATGACGTCGGACCGCCGCCCCCGCCCCGGGGAAGACGCGTCAGACCGCCCGGTTGCGCCTGCGCGCCAGCTCGTCCGCCGGATTGGGCCCGACGAGCGTCTCACCGGTGTCGACGCGCTCTCCGTGCAGCTGCGACAGCGCGCTCTCGACGTCCCGCCACACCACGCCCACGGCGATCCCGAACACTCCCTGACCGCCCTGGAGCAGTGCGTGGACCTCGTCCGGCGAGGTGCACTCGTACACCGTCGCGCCGTCGCTCATCAGCGTCATCCGCTCCAGATCGCTGAAACCGCGCTCCCGCAGATGCTGGACGGCGCTGCGGATGTTCTGCAGCGACACCCCGGTGTCGAGGAACCTCTTGACGATCTTCAGCACGACGACGTCGCGGAAGCTGTAAAGGCGTTGGCTGCCGGACCCGTGTGCGGGCCGCACGCTCGGCTCGACGAGCCCGGTGCGCGCCCAGTAGTCCAGTTGGCGGTAGGTGATGCCCGCCGCCGCACAGGCCGTCGGACCGCGATAGCCGATCTGCTCGGACGCCATGGACGTCGTCCCTCCGCTGCTCGGCACGGCCGCCGGTCGCTGAGGAGCGTGATCGGCCGCGTTGCTCTGCTGGGGGTACCCCATGCCCGTGCGCAGCCGAGAGCCTGGGGGAGGGTACGGACCGCTTCCCCCGACACCGAGTCCGGGGGCACCCCCAGCCGTACCGTCGCCGCTGCTTCTCACGCCGACCTCCGTCCTAGACCTGCCTTCTCGACGGTAGGCAGTCGCCAGGGGTGCGTCAACGATCGCCACACTCGGCACGCCGAGTGATAATCACCCTAGGAGTGGTTTCCCGCACCTCACCGCGGGGAAAGGCTAGCCGAATGCGCTGAGAACCGGCCGTAGGACGCTCTCAGTGGCCGCTGGCATTTGCCGAAGACGGCAGGACACTCGCCGCAGGTCGCCGCAGGTGCGCGTGTCTCGCACGAGGCGCTACTGATTGCTGGTGCCGAAGTCCTCAGGCGAGATCTGGTCGAGGAACTCGCGGAACTTCTCCACCTCGTCCTCCTGCTCGTCCGGGATGGCGATCCCCGCGTCGTCGAGCACCGTGTCACTGCCGTAGATCGGCGTTCCGGTGCGCAGGGCCAGCGCTATGGCGTCGGACGGGCGCGCGCTCACCTCGACGCCGCTGGCGAAGACCAGCTCCGCGTAGAAGACGCCCTCCCGCAGATCCGTGATGCGCACCTCGGTGAGCTCCTGGCCGACGGCTTCCAGCACGTCCTTGAACAGGTCGTGGGTCAGCGGTCGCGCCGGGGCCATGCCCTGCTGGGCGAAGGCGATGGCCGTCGCCTCCCCCGGTCCGATCCAGATGGGGAGGTAGCGGTCGCCCCCCACTTCGCGCAGCAGCACGATCGGTTGGTTGGAGGGCATCTCGACCCGGACACCTACGACATCGAGCTCGTTCACACAGCAACCCTAGGCCGTGCCCGGGACGTTTGGGTAGTCGGGCCGGGAACGGGCGACCGATCCGCCCTCGGCGAAACCGCCCGCTCAGGGCAGGCGCACCCCGAGCGCGGTCTGAACCAGCGCCGCGTGCAGCCGGACCGCAAGCCCGGCGAGCTCCTTCGTGCGGGCCTCCGCGTGCGCCCGGGTCTGCGGGTTGCGGTGCCGCCGGAGCGGTGCGACCACCTGGTCGACGAGACCGGCCTCGCGGTCGGCCGCCGTCTTCATCACGCGCAGATGCCGCGGCTCGATCCCGAACCGTCCCAGCTCGGCGACGAGAGCCGCCACGGTGGCCGCCTCGGCGTCGTAGACGCCGTCCTCGAGGGGCACGACGAGCCCGTAGGACTCCCACTCCTCGAGCTCCGACTCACCGATGCCCGCGGCAGCCAGCAGCTCGGTCCTGCCGATCCGGGCGATCGTGGGAGCGTCCGAGGGCTCCAGGACGTGCTCCCCGTCCCGCTGCCGGCCGACGGTCGGCAGCGCGACGGCCTCGCCGCGCTCCATGGCCTCCAGGTGCTCACGGATGACCTTGAGGGGCAGATAGTGGTCCCTCTGCATCCTCAGGACGTGACCGAGGCGCTCCACGTCGCGCGCACTGAACTTGCGGTAACCCGAAGGGGTTCGCTGGGGCTCGATGAGCCCCTCCGACTCAAGGAAACGGATCTTGGAGATCGTGACGTCCGGGAACTCGTCCCTCAGAGCGGTCAGCACGGTGCCGATGCTCATCGGCACACCGTCCGCAGCGGCGGTGCCGGAGCCGGCACCGCCCCTCGGTGTTTGCAGCATGGACCTTCCCTCGGATCCCCCCGGACGGAGCCCGGGGGCGGGTCAGTAACCCCGCTGGCTCGCGTAGAAGACCAGCCGGTACTTGCCGATCTGCACCTCGTCCCCGTTGGACAGCGGGATCTCGTCGATCCGCTCCCGGTTGACGTAAGTACCGTTCAGACTGCCGACGTCCGCCACCTTGAACGTGCCGTCCGGGTTGCGCCGGAACTCCACATGGCGACGCGACACCGTCACGTCGTCGAGGAAGATGTCGCTCTGCGGATGACGGCCCGCCGTGGTCAGGTCTCCGTCCAGGAGGAAGCGACTGCCCGAGTTCGGGCCGCGACGCACCACCAGCAACGCAGAGCCCACCGGCAGCGCGTCGACGGCGGCCTGCGCCTCGGGAGAGAGCGCCGGCAGCTGCGTCTGCCCGGTGACCTCGGAGTCATAGGCTTCAAGACCGGAAATCGAGATCGTGGAGGTCGTCTCCGACGCACGCTCGGGCGTCAGCCCGGGACGCAGCGGCGCACCACAGTTCGAGCAGAAGCGGCTGTTCTCCGCGTTGCGGTTACCGCACCTCGTACACACCAGGGCTGACATAGGGGAAAACCCTCCACCCGTACTCGAGGTTGACGGTTGGCCGAAACCTATGCCGCCGGACTGCGCAGGGTCAACAGACGCCGCGCCCTGACCTCCGGGAACGTCACCGCCCGAACCAGCCACCTGGTCCCTGAACAGCGGTCGCTGACCCTCTGCATCAGGCTGTGCGCGATGGCGAGCGGTCGCGTTGTCGCCACCCTCACGCGGGCTCTTGCCGAACAACTTCGCAAACAACTTCACGGGCGATTCCCCTTGACCGAAACAGACCCGCCCGTGGGGCAGGACGAACCCTGACTGAATACACCGGCCGACCCGGACACCTTCACAACGTCCGTGCCCACCAGACAGTTTCCACCACGCACCACCCGATCGGTGCGTCGACCCCCCGCAACCTCATGCCCCTGCCGGACACCCCCCATGCGCCCCCCGCTCACGGCGCCGACGACCGAGCGTAGTCAGGCCGCTTCACCTCTCGCAAGGCGTCCACAACGATCTTGTCCGATCGCTCCACGACCACGGTGGCCTGCTCCTTTTCGAGGGTCTGCACAACACCTCCAGGAATGTTCAGCGCCGGCTCGAGGTCCTGCGGGTTGCCGATGACCTTGAAACGGTAGGGCGCGTTGATCTTGTTCCCGTCGACGCTCACGCCCCCGCCCGACTCCGTCAGGAAGGTGCCGGCGACGACCCGCACACCGTTCACCTGGATCGCCTCGGCCCCCGCCGCCCGCAACTCCTGGATCGCGTCGAGCAGCATGTCCGCCTCGACCGCTCCCTTCGTGTCCTCGATGGTCATCGTGATGCCGGGCCCCTGAGCAGCGACCGTGCCCGCCAGAATGCCGAGTTGCCTCTCCTTCTCGACCGTCTGTTTGCGAGCCTCCTCAGCCTGGTCGGAGCTGTTCTCCAGCTCCTGCCGCTGCTTCTCGAGCCCTTGCTTCTCGTCCTCAAGACGCTGACTTCGGTCGCCGAGTTCATCGAGGATGCGCACAAGATCTTCCTGCCGCGCGCCACGCAGCGCGTTTCCGCTGTCGCTGTTCGACGCCACCTGCACCGCCAGGCCGAAGCCCAGACCGAACAGCAGCAGGGCCACGATGAGTTGGGCCCGCGTCACCCGCGGCGGCCAGAGCCCCTCCACCAGGCGCCGACGGCCGTTCGACTCGGCCTCGTCCGGCTCCCGGGCCGGCCCGTCCCCGGACGACGTCTGCCGGTCCCCGGACGACGTCACGGGGACCTCCTCGGGCAGTTCCCTGCGCAGCCGGCTCTCCGGCGTCTCGTCCCCGTCGCTCATCGCCCTCACGCCCGGAACACGTGCCGGCGGATCGCCGCGGCATTGGAGAAGATGCGGATGCCGAGGACGACGACGACACCGGTCGACAGCTGCGATCCCACGCCCAACTCGTCTCCCAGAAAGACGATCAGCGCGGCGACCACCACGTTCGACAGGAACGACACGACGAACACCTTGTCGTCGAAGATCCCGTCCAGCATGGCCCGCAGCCCGCCGAACACGGCGTCAAGCGCCGCCACCACGGCGATGGGCAGATAGGGGACGACGGCCGCCGGAATCTCGGGCTGGACCAACAGTCCGGCCACGACTCCCACGACGAGGCCCAGTACGGCGATCACGATGTGCCCTTCTCGGTGTGCGGCTGTGCTGTGCGTACGATCACGCTCGGTGCGGCGGGCAGCCGGAGGTCGCTCGCCACGGAGATGGCCGTCCGGATGCCGTAGTTCTCCTGCAGGGCGTTGAGATAGAGCCCGTCCGCGCTGTTCTGGAACCGGGTGCTGAGCTTTTTCCCGTCCCCCACCGCGAGCACGGTGTACGGCGGCACCAGCGGCTTGTTGTCGACCAGTATCGCGTCACCCGCGGCCCTGATCGCGGAGAGCGCCGTCAACCGCTGACCGTTGATCGAGACGGCTTCGGCGCCCGACGCCCACAGTCCGTTGACCACCCGCTGCATGTCACGGTCGCGGACCCGCCCGGTGTCGGAGAACCCGGAGGTCTCGCGCGGGTCGCCGTCACCGCCCGTGGTCGCTTCCTTGGCGTCGTCCACGACGAGCTTCACGCCCGGGCCGTGCACCGCGACGGCGCCCGACAGCAATCCGGCCAGGTCCGCCTGATCGCCGCCGCCGCTCTGCTTGAGCGCCTCCTGCTGCCGGGCGCTCACGTCGCTGCGCAGTTTGTCGACGGCGCTCTCCAGCTCCTCGGCCGCATCCGTCTCACGGTCGATGCGGTCGATCAGCTCCTCGCGTTCCTTGGCGACGACCGGAGCCGCGACCCGCGCCTGGGCGGCGCCGACGGTGACGACGAGGGCCGCGAGCACCAGCCCTGCGGCCAGTCCGAGCTTCGCCCGTACCGTCCTGGGCAGGCCCCCGGAGCCGTCGGCCTGCTTCCGGGCGGCGGCCTCGGCATAACCGTCGTCGAGGCTGTGGTCCATGACGTTGGTGAGCAGCGACATGGACGCGTCCGGGCGCGACGCGCGCGCGGGTGTGCTCCGAACGGGGGGCGGCTGCGGCATGCCGCACATCGTCGCACGTCGTGCCCAGTACCTCCGAATGGCCCCACCGGGCGTGCCGGACGGGCCCCCTTGGGGACACTTGTCCGGCACGCACGCGTGCGCGAGGTTCAGCGCCCGGCGCTGTCCGCGACCGCCGACCACTCGTCGAGCAGGGCCTGCGCGGACGCGTCGTCCGGCCCCTCCGCCCACAGATGCGTGACGGCCTCGGCGGGGTCGGGCAGGACCATCACCCAGCGACCGTCCGTCTCCACCACGCGGACGCCGTCGGTGGTGTCCACGAAGCGGTCTCCGGCCGCCTCGACGACCCGCCGCATCACCAGTCCCTTGACGGCCCACGGGGTCGCCAGATCCCGCTTCAGGACGTGCGCCCGCGGAATCCGCGCGTCGATCTGGCTGAGGGTGAGCTGCGTGCGAGCCACCAGCCCGATCAGCCGTACGAACGCTGCCGTGCCGTCGAAGACGCTGTTGAACTCGGGGATGATGAACCCGCCCTTGCCGTCCCCTCCGAAGATGGTCGACTCGTCGCGGCCCACCCGGGTGAGGTCGTCGGGCGACGTCGTCGTCCACTCGACCTGGGTCCCGTGGTACGCCGCAACCTGCTCGGCGATCCTCGTCGTGGTCACGGGCAGGGCGACCCGCCCGCTGCGGCGCTCGGCGGCGACCAGGTCGAGCAGGACGAGGAGCGCCCGGTCGTCCTCGATGATCCGGCCCTTCTCGTCCACCAGGGAGAGCCGCTCGCCCACCGGGTCGAACCGCACACCGAAAGCGGCCCGGGACGACGCCACGATCTCGCCGAGCCGTACCAGCCCGGAGCGTCGTTGATCGCCCGTCTCGGTAGGCCGTGCCTCGTTCAGACCGGGGTTGATCGTCAGCGAATCGACCCCGAGCTTTCCGAGGAGGCTCGGCAGAACCAGGCCCGCGCTGCCGTTGGAGGCGTCGACGACGACTTTCAGCCCCGCCTCGGCGATGCCGGTCGTGTCCACGTTCCGCAGCAGCGACCCGGTGTACGCGTCGAAGACGCTGGCCGGGAAGTACAGATCCCCGATCTCTCCCGGGAAGGCCCGCCGGTACTCCTGCCGTGCGAAGACACGGTCCAGCTTGCGCTGACTGCCCTGCGACAGGTCGGCGCCCTGCCCGTCGAAGAACATGATGTCCACCGAGTCGGGCACCCCTGGCGAGGTCCGGATCATGATTCCGCCGGCACTCCCCCGCGCGGTCTGCTGCCGCGCCACGGGCAACGGCACGTTCTCCAGGTCCCGTACGTCGATGGCGCTGGCCTGCAGCGCGGAGATGACGGCCCGCTTCAGCGCACGGGCGCCTCGGGAGTGGTCCCGGGCCGTGGTGACCGTGGATCCCTTCTTCAGCGTCGTGGCATACGCGCCGGCGAGACGCACGGCGAGTTCGGGCGTGATCTCGACGTTCAGAATTCCGGACACCCCTCGGGCGCCGAACAGGTTCGCCTGCCCGCGGGACTCCCAGATCACCGACGTGTTGACGAACGCGCCGGCTTCGATGGTCTTGAAGGGATAGACCCGCACATTCCCCTGCACGATCGATTCTTCACCGATCAGACATTCGTCGCCGATGACAGCGCCGTCCTCGATCCGCGCGGCCCGCATGATGTCGGTGTTCTTCCCGACGACGCAGCCACGCAGATTGCTGTGCTGACCGATGTAGACGTTGTCGTGTACGACGGCCTTGTGCAGAAAGGCCCCGGTTTTCACGACGACGTTCGATCCGACCACGGTGTGCTCACGGATTTCGGCGCCGGCCTCGACCTTCGCGTAGTCCCCGATGTAGAGGGGACCGCGCAGCACGGCGTCGGGATGCACCTCGGCGCCTTCGGCGACCCAGACGCCCGGCGAGATCTCGAAACCGTCGATCTCGACGTCGACCTTGCCTTCCAGCACATCGGCCTGGGCCTTCACGTAGCTCTCGTGCGTGCCCACGTCCTCCCAGTAGCCCTCGGCGATGAAGCCGTAGACCGGCTTGCCCTCCTTCATCAACTGCGGGAAGACATCACCGGACCAGTCGACGGGAACATCGGCCTCCACGTAGTCGAAGACCTCGGGCTCCATGACATAGATGCCCGTGTTCACGGTGTCCGAGAAGACCTGTCCCCAGGTCGGCTTCTCCAGGAAGCGCTCGACCTTTCCCTCTTCATCGACGATGGTGATGCCGAATTCCAGCGGATTGGGCACGCGCGTCAGACAGACCGTGACGAGCGCTCCCTTTTCCTTGTGGAAGTTGATCAGCTCGGTGAGGTCGAAGTCAGTGAGGGCGTCACCGGAAATGACGAGGAAAGCATCGTCCTTCAACGCCTCCTCTGCGTTCTTGACGCTTCCGGCGGTACCGAGTGGCTTCTCCTCGTTGGCATAGCTGAGCTCCATTCCGAGCTCTTCGCCGTCACCGAAGTAGTTCTTGACCAGCGACGCCAGGAACTGGACAGTAACGACGGTCTCATTGAGCCCATGCCTTTTGAGCAGCCTCAGAACGTGCTCCATGATCGGCCGGTTGGCCACCGGCAGGAGCGGCTTGGGCATGCTCGAGGTCATAGGGCGAAGGCGAGTGCCTTCGCCTCCGGCCATCACGACGGCCTTCATGTCGGAAGCGTCCTCCTAAAGAGACGACGGTCTAGCCGACTTCACTCATCCAGATTGTCCCGCACTTTTCCACGGCGGGCCAACGAGCCACTGATCGGCCAATCGGCGAGGTCAGCCGGCCAAGGTGTCCGCTCGAACCAGGCGGCGGACCTGGACCACATAGAGGACTCCTGCCCACCAATACAGCGTTGTACCCCATCCGGCGAACGCCCATCCGAAAATAGCAGCGAGTGACGCCAACCACCCGCTTCCGTCACTCAGCAGAAGCAGCGGGAAGGCGTACATCAGGTTGAACGTGGCGGCCTTGCCCAGGAAGTTCACCTGCGGCGGCGGATAGCCGTGCCGCCGGAGGATCCCCACCATCACCAGCAGAACCAGCTCGCGCAGAAGAAGTACAGCGGTCAACCAAAGAGGCAGAATCTCCCGCCAGGTGAGACCGACCAATGTCGAGAGAATGTAGAGCCGGTCCGCCGCGGGGTCGAGGAGCCGGCCGAGGCTGCTGATCTGGTTCCAACGCCGCGCGAGCATGCCGTCCAGATAGTCGCTGACCCCGCTGAAGGCCAGCACGAGAAGCGCCCAGCCGTCGCTCTGCGGACCTCCGAACTCGGGCCTCAGGATCAGCCACAGAAACAGCGGCACGCCGACCAGGCGGGCCATGCTGAGGATGTTGGGGATGGTGAGGACCCGGTCTGTCTGGACACGGGTCTCCTGGACCTCCACCCGGGGGCCTCCAGTAGGAAATGAGCCGATGATTCCCCCTGACCTTACCCCAACGCAAAAAAGCTCTGGCTCTTGGGCTGTATGCCCAAGAGCCAGAGCTCTAAAAGGAGTTCGGCGGTGTCCTACTCTCCCACAGGGTCACCCCTGCAGTACCATCGGCGCTGTGAGGCTTAGCTTCCGGGTTCGGAATGTAACCGGGCGTTTCCCTCACGCTATGACCACCGAAACACTATGAAACTG